>JAJFUN010000105.1 GCA_021372375.1 Pelosinus sp.
GGTGATTTAGTAAAGTTTTTAGACCATCAGCTTTATGTGCAAAGCATTTCGGCAAGCCTCCAAAAAGGGGTAATGGAGTACTCATACACACTTGTTAGTGAAAATGGTTTGTTTCAAAAAGACAGGTTTAATCCTGATTTAGCGGGGCGGTCCTTGATGGGGCAAGTAAAAGTCATCACAAAGGATCAAATAAAGGCCCATATTGTAGAGATTGACTCTGAGTGGGATGATGGCGCCGAATGGTACTTCCCCTACAGCACGGTCTTTTCAAGCCCTTCCGGGTCGGGGTGGTATGCTATGCCTGAGCCAAACGATACAATTCGACTTTATTTTCCAACACATAAAGAGGAAGATGTCATTGCAGCAAGCTCGGTCAATAAAGATCAATCTTCAAGCAGTGCCCAGCAGACCAGCGGTGCAGATAAAGGCGGGGATGCGCCGCGCAGCGATCCTGATAAAAAGTCTTTCAGCAATAAATATGGTAAGGAAGTGCTCTTTACCCCTGACGGTATTTATATCACCAATCAGGCCGGGCAAATGTTTATTAATCTTACCGATGCTTCTGGCATCACCATTGTTAGTGAAAAAGACATTAATTTTAAAACCAAAGCCAATATTATCATGAATGCCGAGCAAAACATTGTCATGAACGCCAAGCAAACATTTTCTATAACTTCAAAAGGGGCCTGTATCAAAAGCGACGAGTCCGGCCTTATTGAGATTAAAGGCGAGCAGGTAAAGGCAAATTAGGGAGGCCTCTAATGAATATAAATAATGCATTTCAGCATTTTTTAGAAAATGAGGCGGCGGTTGAATACCAAAACAGCCTCTTGGCCCTGGATAAATACTTTCATGATAATCTTCGGCAGTTGGTGGATGACTGCGCCAATGCGCTACTTACCTATTTTAAGTATATCCAAAAAGAGCAGCAGCAAGGGCGAAAGGAGAAGATTGCCTATATCTTTGCCTCCTTCTTGTATACTTCTTTGGCGGAAGGCAAAGGCGTATATCGTTTGGATGCTTATGATGAGAATTGGTTTTTTGACTTGGCAGAGTGTACGGCGGAGTATGATGCGCTGTGGGCGTATGAGTATTTGCATAGCCTTTGCGCCAAGCTTCAGGAAAAAAGCAAAAAATATGTAGGAAAAGTTACGCGTTATGATATTGACTTATTAAAGCGGCTGGAAGCCGCAAAATTTAGTGTATATGTAGATGCTATCGCCCGCGAGGCGGTGAAGATTGCAGTAAAAAGTCCGGAGTTTGCAGCAGTGGACAAAGAAGCTGTCCTTGAGATCTTTATTGGTGAATACAAAGATCAATGCCGTATGCTTTACCGCTATGACCTTCGGAGCAAAGATAGTGCTGTGCTAACCAAGAAAATCAGCGAGAAGATTAGTACAGATTTTAATTTTGCAGTTTGGGAGAATTTAATTTTTGAAGATCTTACTTTTGGCGAGGCTGATTTAAGGTATGTGCGCTTCTACGGCAGCACCTTAAAAAACGTAGTTTTTGACCAAGCCATGCTGTGGGGATTCGATGCGGCTAGCACCACAATTGAGGATAGCCGCTTTATTGATAATGAAATGCCTAGCGCTGATTTTAGCCGGGCCCAGCTGCTAAGATGCCAATTTTGGGGCGTAGACGGCGAGTCTTGCGGTCTTACGAGAGACCCTTATATCGGTGCCATGCTGCCGGCGGGTTTCAAGCAGGCCCAACTGACAGAGACAGAATTTAATGATTGCCTCATAAATGAAGTTAGTTTTGCCGAGGCAGTATTTTCTGGGTGCAGCTTTTGCCGCTCTGAACTAAAAAAAACAATTTTTCGCGGAGCTAAGCTTGATCAGTGCGTTTTCGTAGATTCTGACCTTAGCGGCGCTGACTTTCGCGGCGCAGCCTTAACAGGCTGTGACTTTAGTAATGCAGATTTAACTGGCGCTATTTTCTCAACTGGGACAGATTTAGCGCAGCTTGGCCTGACTAGTGATGACCAAGTGGTTTTACGGTAAGGAGGCAGCAGATGGATTATTTTATAGTAAGCTGCGGCAAATATATAACTCCGCCGCGTTCTTTAGAGCTTGACAAGCTTGTGCCAAGAAGGCTGCTTAGCAAAGAAGAGGCTGGGAAACTCGAAGATATGAACGTAATAAAAGTCAAATTAGAAGCCGGTGAGCGCTATGCAGATATCTATGTAAGGCCTATTTATCTAATTAACGATGAAATGAAAGCTTTATTTTATAAATACGATAATTCACTGGTCTTTAAAGCGGTCCGGCTGGTCGATGATAGCGGCAGGCAAACCTTGTACTGGATTATGGGGCTTGACGCAGTGGCCTGTCTTTCTGACAAGGCTGAATTTACGCCGCAGCGGACGCTGAAGCAGCTGGTACTTGACCAGGATAAAATCGGCAAAAAACCAATTTTTACAGTAGCCGGACTATTGGAAAAATATATTATTGTTCGCTTAGATGTGGCGGAAAGCCTGCTGCGGCGGGAATTTTACGGCATCGAACTAAAAAAGATTGCGGTAAGAGAGGAGAAGTAGCGTGGAGATATTTGGGATGAAGCTGTTTGAGAAGCCTGCACCGGAGAGCGATGTCAGCTATGTTTTTCGTGGCGCAACTTTGGAATGCAACAAAGGAAGCACGCCAAGCCGGCTGGATATGCCTTGCTCGCATGGGGTGTACCGGGAAGAAAAGCCGCAGGTCAACATTCTGGATTTTAAGCCGAAGGTAAACATTATGCCATTTGGCAGCTGTTCTATCAAAGGAGGCCCTTGTGTACCTGAGACGGCGCCCTGGGTTGATGGTAAAGACGATGTGCTGGTGGAAGAACAGCCGGCGCTTTTGAGCAAAAGCACGACAAGCTGTGCGGTTGGCGGAAAGATCCGCATCGTCGAAGACGGGCAGGAATAATACATACGGCGAGGGGGGGAGCAGGTGGATATTTGGTTAAAGCCGAGTAAAAATAGATTAAACCGTATTAGCGAGGTCGAAACCACACCAGGCATAGCTGCTAACGACACATCAGATAACCTGGGGATCATCGGCGAAGCAACAATTGGCGGTATGGTAGAAACTGCAGTAGATGCAAAAGCTAATAATATTAATAATACAATAGAAGCAGCAAATCATATAAAAGATATCGATGTACAGAGTTTGGCAGACAACCTTGGGGAAATCGGCGAGGCAAAAATCAAAGATGCCATTGAAGGCAGAGTAGGCGAAACGGCTCAAAAGATAGAAGATACCCTTGAAAAGGGCCAAGCGCTTTATACCAAGCTGGCCGGCTTTCAAGCTGGGATAAACCTAGCACACAATAAAAATAGGAAGGCTGCTAACGATACAAAAGAGAGTCCTAAAGAGCCAAGCCCGCCAGCTTATACAGCAGGAGATATACAATTTCATTTGCCTGTAGCCATTGAGCATATTATTGGACTGAGGATAGAGCAAGCTTTAAATGACCATGTAGTAGTATATCTGACTGGACGAGCACCTGATACACTCGCGGCTAAAGATATCGAACAAATCGGCGATAAAGCATTGATCGAGCTAAGCCTGCCGGGGCAAAACACACCGTTTTTTACCGGGCGCTGCACAGCAATTAATTTAGAGTATCAGGCAGGATTTCACACCGTGGAAATCGAAGGTAAATCCTGGACGTATGAGCTCGATATTGTCAAAAAGCGCCGTTCGTTTCAAAAGCTCGGGATCAGTTACGAAGAATTCATGAGCGAAGTGCTGGCTGACTACCGGGAAAAGGCGTTTATCAATGCTTTGCCTGGGGATAACAAATATATTCAGTTTGCCGTACAGTATTATGACACAGACTGGGAGCTATCCAAGCGAGTTGCCGCCAGAGAAGGCACGGTGCTTGTTCCCGAGTACAAGAAAACCGGGCAAAAACCGTCGTTTTGGCTGGGACTGCCAAACATGTCAGCCGAGCCGCTGTATGTGCCGGCCGCCAAAAGTGTCTGCCGCGATCACCAAAATTATCAGTGGCTGTCTGCTAATCTGGATGACAGTGTGCAGGAAAAAGATTTTGTCACTTATGAAATGGAAAGCTACGCCTTCTATCCGCTAGGGCAAAAGGTGGAATATGAAGGCAAGACGCTGACTGTTGTGAGGTGTATCACTGAACTAAAAAAAGAGCTAATCCAAAATACATATACGCTGGCCTATAGTGAAAAAATAGCCTTGGCTTCGCCGGAGAATACTAATATAAAAGGCGTAGCCTTAGCAGGCAAAGTCCTAAACAGCCGCGGCGTAAACTCCAAAATCCATCTTGACATCGATAAAACGCAGGAGGAAGCTGACGCTATCTGGTTTCCGTATGCCAACGAGACAGGCAATATGTTTTACTGTATGCCGCATAACGGAGAAACCGTTAACCTCTATTTTAAAGACGGCTACGAAGATAACGCTATTGCCATGAACGGCGCCAGGAAAAACGGCGGCAGTTGTAAAAAGACAGGTGATTACAACAACCGATATTTTACCAACAATGAACGAAAAGAACTCTTTCTGTCGCCAGATACCGTATCCTTTACGGTAGACGAAAGCGCTGCTGAAAAAATAGCCATCAAAATGACAAACGATGGCGGCATTTTGATTGAAAGCACCAAAGACATCTGCCTGAATGCCCTGCAGAACATTACCTTTGAAGCCGATGAAGGCATCATCATGGAGTCAGGCAAGGCGGCAGGTGGTTCAGCATGAGCGAAGCACAGGGCGAACCAAAGTTTTGTATCATGACAGGCATGAACGGCAATACCAGCATAATTTTTCAAGAGGACAAGATTCACTTTCATGCCACCCAGGATGTAAAAGTCGAAGGCGCGCAAAAAGCGCCACTCGAGCCGCTGGAGCAGCCGGAGAAGCCGGAGAAGCCGGAGAAGCAGGAAGAGGAAGGAATGTCTGCTTCGGATATAGCACATACAGGTTTAGCGGTACTTGGCTGTATACCTATTTTAGGTACAGCGACAAGTATTATTGATGCCGGTCTCTATGCTGTGGAAGGGCAATCGGGTATGGCAGCGCTTTCGGTGGCAGCTTGCATACCGGGACTTGGAGAAGGCGCAGCTATCGCCAAGCTTGGCGCAAAAGCCAAGAATATTGCCAAAATAGGCAAAGCAGCCGCCCGCGCCGTAGCAAAAGGAGCCAAAGCGGCAAAAGCCATCAAGGCGATAAAGAATGCTTCCAAAGTAGCGAAGTTTTGGGTTTCTGCTAAGGTTATTAAAGGATTATATAAACTAAAGGCGCAGATAAAAGAGCTGCTCAAAAAAATGCTGAGCAAGCAGTTTGAGTGGATGAATGAGTTTGCTAGTCTTATGAAAAGTGAAAGAGGGTCAGTAAGGTTAAAGGGGTTGGGTAAAGCTAAACAGTTGCTACCTGGTGAAGGCAAGGTAGGAACCTATAGAGACTTAGTTAAATCAGGAACTAGAGGCGATAACTTAACGCCGCACCATATGCCTTCTGCTGAATATATGAAAAGCAAAGGTGTTGCTAAAAATGATGGTGTGAGCATGAATATGGAGCAGCCATCACCAGGAGTTGGTGGGCGACATCGCGAAACAAGGTCATATGGCTCTGGTTCTGATCTAACTGAAACACCACGAGAGGCATTGGCACGTGATATTAGGGATGCACGAAAGATTTATCAAAAGGATGGACTCAATAAAGAAATACAGCAATCTCTTAAAGATGTGATTGCAAAAAATAAGGAATTGTATCCTGATTTATTCAAAAAAGGCGGGAGGTAATTTGAGATGGACCTAAAGGCAGAGGTTCAAAGACTTAAGCAAAATCGACTGCTTCGAAATAGAAATGAAGTACAGGAATTTGAGGAAGCAATCGAAAATATCGTGTCTTTAAAAGATGTAAAACTAATTAATGACCTATGTAGTGGATTTGATGATCAAACTGAAGAGCATGAAGTTATGTTCGGTCTGATTCATGCAATTGAGGATTTTGAGGGTGAAGAAGGGCTTCGGGAAATGGCTAAAGCAATACCAGATATGTTACCTCATGCAAAAGAATGGGCGACAATATTACATTACAGGATGTTGAATCATGCACCGTCAAGGCAGATATACGCCAAGATACTCTCACATGTGAATTTGTTGGTTAGAAATACCATCGTTAGTATACTTAAAGAAATAAAAGCCGAAGATCCTGACCGCTTTGAGAATTCTGTGGATGAAATCTTGTCTAGTATCAAAAAGTAAAATTGACTGCAAAATTTTACGAAAACTAACTACGAAATTGTGATAACGTGTATTCTTGGGTTATTACCCTACGAAACACATAGACTTTGTTTCCCAGAAACATACCGAAACTAACTGCATAATGATAATTCTGTATGAGTCTAGGGACGGTTCCTTAACTCATTGCAAAATATGTAAATAAAATTAAGTATACGGTACTGCTAATTCAGAGAACAATTATTTGGCAGTACCGTTGTTTTATGCATGCAGTACCAGGCAGGATTTCACATCGTGGAAATCGAAGGTAAATCCTGGACGTATGAGCTCGATATTGTCAAAAAGCGCCGCTCGTTTCAAAAGCTCGGGATCAGCTACGAAGAATTCATGAGCGAAGTGCTGGCTGATTACCGGGAAAAGGCGTTTATCAACGCCTTGCCCGGGGATAAGAAATATATTCAGTTTGCGACGGCTACGAAGATAACGCCATTGCCATGAACGGCGCCAGGAAAAACGG
>JAJFUN010000012.1 GCA_021372375.1 Pelosinus sp.
TGGAAATTGCCAGATTAGCCGAGCAGGCCGGAATGGCTGCAGTAGCTGTGCATGGACGCACACGGGAACAGTTTTATGCTGGCAAAGCTGACTGGAATATTATTAAGGCGGTAAAGGAAAGTGTCAGTATCCCTGTAATCGGTAACGGCGATGTGCGTTCAGCTGAGGATGCAAAACAAATGCTTGAATTTACCGGTTGTGATGGCGTTATGATTGGCAGAGCCGCGGAGGGAAATCCGTGGATTTTCCGGCAGGTAGTAAATTATTTAGCTGCGGGGGAGGTTGTCCCGCCACCTACTATTGAAGAAAGACTTAGTGTAATAGAGCGGCATTTGGAGATGCTGCTTGCGCTTAAAGGAGAATACATCGGCATTCGTGAAATGCGTAAACATGGCGCATGGTATACCAAGGGGCTGCCTTATGCTGCTGAACTGCGTCTTAAGTTTAATCAGGCTTGTACCAAACAGGACTTTCTTTCGATATTAGACAATATCAAGAAGCAAAGCTAATCAGGCAAATTCAGCTTGATCCGTGGGGCCAATTGGCTCCACTTTTTTATTTAAGTAATTATAATTAAGTGAATGTAAAAATATGTATTTATAAAGCATAGCAAAGCAATACTAGTTACAGGCTGTTTATAGCAGGAGGTGCTAGTATGAAGCATATCGTCAGCATTAGTTTAGGCTCGGCTGCACGAAATCATCAAGCAATCCAGCAGTTTGGTGATGAGATTTTTTGTGTTGAACGGATTGGGACGGATGGAGATAAAGCGAGGGCCATTGCCTTAATCAAGGAATTAGACGGCAAAGTAGATGCCTTTGGTTTAGGAGGCACAGATTTATACATATATGCCGGCAATAAAAAGTATACGTTTCGGGAATCAGAAAAAATCGCTGCGGCGGCTGAGAAGACACCAATTGTGGATGGCAGCGGGATTAAAAATACGTTAGAGCGTTCGGTGGTGAACTTTTTAGAAGAAGAGCAAGTTATAAACTTTAAAGATAAAAAAGTCCTCCTGGTGTGTGGTGTTGACCGCTTTGGCTTGGCTGAAGCGCTGACAGAGGCCGGATGCCGGATGGTATTTGGGGATTTGATGTTTGGTATGGGAGTGCCGCTGCCTATTTATACGCTAAGTGGGCTTTCGGGGCTTGCCAGGGTCATTGCGCCGGTGATAACTAAGCTGCCTATTGCGATGTTTTATCCAATAGGCAGCAGACAAAATGAAGTAAGCCCAAGATTTGGCCGTTTTTTTCAGGAGGCAGATATAATTGCTGGAGATTTTCATTATATTCGGCGGTATATGCCGCATAGACTTAGGAATAAGACGATAATTACCAATACGGTGACCAAGGAAGATGAAAATTTTCTTAAAGAGCATGGCATCAATCTTTTAATCACCACAACCCCTGAAATCGGGGGACGGTCATTTGGTACTAATATTCTTGAAGGTATGCTTGTCGCAGCAACCGGGAAAAAACCAGAGGAGCTTACAGCTCAGGATTATGAGCATAATTTAAAGCTCTTTGGTATTAAGCCGCGTATCAAGAATTTGCTTTGATAAGGAGGCGTTTTATGGATAGCTTCGCGTTTGTAGTACATCCGCTTACTGCAAAGGATTTTAGCCGCAAAGTATCCTTTACTAAAAGCTGGCCGGATCATATTATCGAAAACATTATAAAATATATTCCGCCCTTTAAGGTATCGGAGATTACCGGAATCCAGTCACCATCGGCTAAGGCTGATGGTTGGTTTCTTGGTTGTCCGCTGACAGCAAGGCAAATGGTAGAACTGCCGGAAGGTTATGTAATGAAAAAAATTATTAAGACCGGGCGGCTTGCGGAAAAGCTAGGCGCTAAAATTGTGGGTCTTGGTGCATTTACATCTATCATTGGTGATGCCGGTATTACCGTCGCCAAGAACCTTGGTATTGCAGTGACAACAGGCAATAGCTATACTGTTGCGACTGCACTTGAGGGTACTCGCCAGGCGGCCAAAATTATGGGTATTGAATTAGATAAGGCTAATGTCGTTGTACTGGGCGGGACAGGGTCAATTGGCGCCGCCTGTGCGCAGATCCTGGCGAAAGAGGTACGGTATCTGACACTCGCAGCCCGCAGTGAAACAAAATTAGAACGGCTTGCTGAACAAATATTAAGAATTAGCGGCCTTGCGGTGCGTGTTACCTCCAATATCAAAACAGCTTTAAAAAACGCTGATGTGGTAATTGCGGTAACAAGCGCTGTTGATAGTATTATCGAACCTGAGGATTTAAAACCGGGTGCTGTTGTTTGTGATGTAGCAAGGCCTCGTAATGTATCTAGACAGGTCGCGAAAATGCGCAGTGATGTTTTAGTAATTGAGGGCGGGGTAGTGGAAGTGCCGGGAGATGTGAATTTTGGCCTCAATTTTGGTTTTCCGGCGGGTACTGCCTATGCGTGTATGGCGGAAACAATGATTTTGGCACTAGAGCAGCGCTATGAAAATTTTACACTGGGACGCGAATTAACTGTCAGGCAAGTGGAAACAATAGAAAAACTAGCTAAGAAACATGGCTTTAAGCTGGCAGGGCTTCGCAGCTTCGAACGAGCGCTGACTGCAGAAGAAATCAAAAAGATAAAAATAAACGCAGCCGCACAAATACAAACAAAGCGAGGAATAGGATAGAATTTATTGACAAAAATATGTATAATGCCTATAATGAAATGCAAGGCAAGAAGGGCAAGATGATATGTCAAAGTGTCAAGTTATACTTGGCACTATTTATATTGTCCTATCGCTTATTTTCAGGCGTAGATATACTATTGACTGATATACGAAAGTGTTAGGCATTTAGTTATTATATAGTTTTGATACAGGCACTGATAAAAGGGGTAAAGGAGAGCAATTTTATGGAAAAGCAAACTATCCTTACGGTGGAAGGCCTAAAGAAACTGGAAGAAAAGCTTGATTATCTAAAGTCAAAAAAGCGTCTTGAAGTAGCTGAACGCATTAAGCAGGCCATTGAGTTTGGTGATATCAGCGAAAACTCTGAATATGAAGATGCTAAAAATGAACAGGCTTTTATTGAAGGTGAAATTATTACGCTAGAAAAAAACCTGCGTAATGCCAAATTAATTGACGAAGGCGAAATTAGTACAGATGTTGTTACAATTGGCGCTACAGTTACTTTGAAGGATCTCGAATATGATGATGAA
>JAJFUN010000138.1 GCA_021372375.1 Pelosinus sp.
GATAGCCGCTCCCAGCCAAAAATCCAGAGCCCCAAAAAAGTAGATTCCAGGAAGAAGGCAGTAAGTGCTTCCATGGCAAGCGGTGCACCAAAAATATCCCCCATAAAGCGAGCATATTCCGACCAGTTCATGCCAAAATGAAACTCTTGTACAATACCTGTCACAACCCCCATCACAAAATTAATCAGAAAAAGCTTGCCCCAAAACTTAGCCATCTTCTTATACAGCTCATTATCAGTGCGTACATACATGGTCTCCATTACAGCTACCAGTACTGACAAGCCCAATGTCAGCGGCACAAATAGAAAATGATACACAGTAGTGATAGCAAACTGCCATCGTGCTAAAAATAATTCTTCCATATACATTCCTCCCAGTTTATATATTTATTTCATGGCTGACAACGCAAAAGGTTACTTATAAAAACATTATAAAAAATTCTATTTAATAATATGTATTATAGATTAATAACTATGTATATTAAAATTAAATAACTAACTGATATTTATTATTCGTTACGTTTTTTAAAACTCCTGCTTGTTTGCAATAAAAAAGACAAGTTATTTACCAATATAGTAAATACCTTGTCTTTTCCATCCCTGCTTATCGGTCATTGGATATGCAAGAAAGAGCTGCTCCTAGTGAACAGCTCCTTTTTTTGCTCTATCATTAGAATTATTAGGCTGCTTTGGAAAACTATTCAGCTGAATCTGTTGGCTGCTCTTTTTTAGACATTCCTGTCATACTGCAATCTTTATTATCCATCATGCCGCCCATATCGCCCATATTCATGGTATCCATCTTGCTGCATTTCATATCTTTCATCATATCTTTCATAGTTTCTTCCATCATGGCAGCCTGCTCTGCAGTTAACTTGCCATCCTTTACTCTTTTATCCAGCATAGCATTGTGCATTGTTGTCATTTTATCCTTGTCCATCATAGAACAGGCTGAGCTGCTCTTTGCTGTATCCGGCACTCCCTCATTATTGGCCGCAAAGACAAATCCTGCTCCCACCGCGGTCATGACTACTGCTGTCAGCAAAATTAAACTTTTTCTCATTTTTATTGCCTCCTTTATTATTTGTCTCAAGTTTAGCAATATAATGTGAAGAAGTTATGAAGAACTTTTGAAGAAGTGATGTATTTTACCTGGTAATCCACTGAATTATTTTTGAGATTACTTCCGTTATAATTATTCCAATAAGATAATACAGCATGTCCTACACCCTTATAAAAATATTCTTAGATATTGTATGTAATTTATCCGGCATAATACGTCAATTGCCAAACACGTTTTCCAAAATGAATTGATCAGGGGGCTGTCGCAGCCTCGCTCCCCTATTCAACGTTCTTGGACAAAATGCACAAGTTCTCTCTTAGACTAAACCCAAGATGCTGCCAAAAATGTATGCCTGCCAAATTGTTTGTAAAAGCAAACAAATGACATTTTTTTATGCCTGCTGCTTTTAGCTTGCACAAGCAATGATCTACTAACTTTTTTCCAATTCCAGTTTTTCGATAGTGATTATTTACAGCTAAATGATGAAAGTATCCTCTTCGTCCGTCATGTCCACAAAGAAGAGCTCCGATAATCTTTCCCTCATTTTCTTCGGCGACAACACTGAGCCCTGCATTACGCTTTAGAAATATTTCTATGTTCTCTCGTGTATCTGAATCGTTAAGTCCAATCCCCTCTGTATTTGCCCACAGGCAAAAAACCTCATCATAATCATTAATACTCATTTCACGTAAAATAATATCATTATGCACAGCCATCAACTCCATAAAAATTACTACTCAGCGATAAACCGATGTTTTTGCGTAGCAGGTTTGCCAAAATAAAAACTCAAGGATTTTCTTAATGCCTCATTAAAGAAAAACCAATCATGAACGCCTGCCCATTCTTCATATGTAAAAGCAAAGTCCAGTTTTTTCATTTCTCCTTGGAACCTCACATTGTCATCATGAAAAAAATCGTTCGTGCCGCAGGCGGTGTAAATCTTAGGCTTAACCTTCTCCCCGTTTATTTTTTTAGCCAGTTCTACTATCTCATTCGCAGAAGTCCATACTAATTCCTTACCAAAAATAGCTTCAAAATCATTAATAATGCGCTCGCCATACATAGCCCTAAATTCTTCGGTATGTCCTTCTGTCCGTTGTTTATCCAGACCTTCCTGCAAAAATAGACATGGCGAGGAAAACGCAGCAACAAAGCCATACACTTCCGGTTTTGAAAACGCACATTTAAGAGCCCCATAGCCTCCCATTGATGCGCCGATAACTGCTGTATCTTCTCTTTTAGCTGAGATATTAAACACACCTTTGCAAATTTTAGGCAATTCATCAACAACATAGCTAAAAAAGTGCTGACCATATTTCATATCTGTATAAAAACTTCTGGCAACTTCCGGCATAATAAATAGAATATTATAATCATTAGCATAAGTAGGAAGCATAGTATATTCTGCCCAATCCCCACTTCTACCGCATTGGCCATGCAGCAGATAGACCACTTGATACTTGCCTGCTTCAAATTTATTAGGACCGACAATGGTTATCCCTGTTTCCATCTCCAGTACGCTGGAAAAAACACTGCCTCTTAATATCATAACTTTACACCTCATAGTATAGTAATTTATTGTCCTGTATAAAAGAATAGCAAATTACACAATAAAATTAAATATACCAATTAATTCTGTATTGTAAATAAGGCGTATTCCTTATATTCGGAGTGCTAGACTCCTGCTAAATGTCATTAGGCTATGTTTACACAAATTTCCAATAAGAGAATTTTATCGCTTTTTATGTAGGGGCAATCCCTCTGTGGTTGCCCGCGTAGAGGCCTTCTAAAAAGAAAAAACTAATCTGCGGTACTAAGAAAAACCAGCTTATAAGAGATGCCTTTCTTAATACCACAGAAAGTTATTCATAATAAATCGTTTGTGCGCGGGCAACCACGGAGGGATTGCCCCTACGAAGGCAAAAATCCCACTTTTAATTATAGCAAATCCCCCTATCGCAAGGAAGACAAGGCTAAACCATTTAACTGAAAGGAGACGAATTTAATTGGCTTTAGCCAATAGAAAATTCTGGTATTAGACCATATAAAAATAGCAAAATAATTAGTGAGGGCATCACGCCCTCACTAATTATTTTGCATATATTATTTTCTTAATCGTACAATCCGAAAGATAGTAAGTATCCGATAGTTTCTCAATGGTAATACCATCAAGATATTTAGCGGTAATTTCCTGATTTCTGCTTGCTATTGCCTGCCGATAGCCTGATATTTCTCCCCACTTTTTATGTTGGGCCTTTTTTATCGGGATATACAGGTATTCACCCTGCACATACTTTTGCAGTTCAACAACCAAAGAATCCGGTAGCACTACATTCGCATTAACATATTTCATAAATGGCTCACTCCTTGATTTTTTGTAATCAAGTTGCAAAGCCAGCATTACTGCGGCCATATCACTCCAGGCAGACGCCGCGGGTATTTACTGACTCTGCATGGAGCATAGTATCTGCTTCCACCATGTTCTCACCTTCTAATTATGAATATGCTTTTTCCCTAATTATCGCCGCCGTCACGCAAAATCATAATGAGGCGTATAATTTCCCAGTATAACCATACCAGTGTAACCATAAGTCCAAAAGCCCCTACCCATTCCATATAGGCAGGCGCACCGCTGCGGGCGCCCTGATAGATATTATCAAAATCCAATATGAGACTTAAAGCAGCAATGCCGATAACAATCAAGCTAAACGCAATACCAAACAGGCCTCCCTGCAAAAAGGGAATGGGGATATTGAAGAAACCTAAAATCATTTTTGCCATATACACCAAGAATATCCCGCCTATCGCTGCTGTAACAATGCTGCGAAACTTATCAGTAACCTGAATGAGGCCAAATTTGTAACTAGCAAGCATCGCGAGGGCAACACCCAGCGTCAATGATACCGCCTGGAAGGCAATACTGCCATAACGCAGCGATAACAGTGTTGTAATTGAACCTAGCGCAAACCCTTCAAAGACCGCATACAAGGGTGCTATCACAGGACAGGAGGTTGGTTTAAAAATGGCAATAAAGCCGAGAATTAATGTGGCCACTATCCCGGTACCGGCAAAAAGTGTGACTGATTGGAAGTTATGTGTCATCATTAAATAGAGCCAGGTAGCAAATGAGGATAATACAATTAAAAATAATAAAAATAAGCTTTTATTAACAGTACCGCTAATTGTCATAACCTCACTGGCATACATGCCTTGCGGCCTTGTAAATACATCACTTTTAAATATAGGGTTAGAAGTTTTCATTTGTTATTCCTCCTAAAATATTCATAATCAATATAGATTATTGTAAGTATATTATAGCAAAAATATCCACGTAATCAAAATAACCTTTTGGTCATAGCTCAACCATATTCCGGAAACAACTCTACCATTATTCTTGATTAGCTATTACTGCTTCTTTTTTTACTTTCAAACAATTGAACCAACCCGCTGCCAATACTAATCAGCGCCAAAAAGATCGCCCCGTCAATACCGGTAATAAACCAGCCTACGCCAATTCCCAGCAATGATATTATGAACCAGTAATAAAATTTTGTCATTATTCTCCTCCTCAAAGTAACTTCATCATTTATAATTTTGGTTTGAATACCAAATGTTTTTTAGCGGCCCCGCCAATCGCCGCCTTTAAGCGGATTGATAATTACCAATTGCCAATAATAATCCTGTTAAAATAGCTAGTAGCAATACCGTTTTCATGCGAATCATACAAACTAACTCCTATTTTTTTATTAGAAATACTGAGACTTAATTTAATTTTGGATACAAAAAAGACCTTTGCCTTAAAACTTAAGGCAAAGGTCTGGCTAAACACGAAGTGTCAGTAGAGCCGGCGGCAAAAACCGCGTATTGACGACTCGACTTCAGGTTTCCCTGAAAGTTACTCCCCTTTGTACATTTAGTATATAATAAAAAGGGCAAAAAGTCAAACCTTCCCCCTATCTTCTTATAAAAAGCTAATAAAGACATAAAAAATCCACAGGGGATTTTCCCTTGCGGATTTTCTATACTTATTTCACCATTTTCCCTCTTTTATATGTCCTTCTATTTCAACTTTAGCCCGTTGTTTAATATTAAACGGAGTCCCTTTAGACTTCCCAAGCCGGCTAACATGAAGTATTATTAAAGTATAAACAATTTACTTATTTACTAAACTTTAGCACTTTATTGTTTAAGAAAAGGCGGGATAGTACATGCGTTTAAATACAAAAAAATCAAATGTCATTGACTTAAGCCAAGTGAAACAGCAAAAACTACAAATAAGCAGCATATCGGCCAAACCACGCCGCGCTAAACGCAAGAAATCATTATGGAGAAAATTTGTTCTAAGGTGCCGTATTTTTTTTCGCAACCTTAAATAGCACTAAAGAAAAGACAAAACAGGGGACAAAAAGAATGTCTCCCGCTGTCATTACTATCCAAACTACTTATTATATACATCATTAATTAAATTAGTCACTTCTTCATAATTTTGGTCTGTCAGCCGCCACCTACCATAATCCCCCCTATAAGTGGAATAATATTCACCATCCTTACATTTGAGGAATAAAATCCATTTACTTCCTACCACTGGCATTAGCTCTTCGCTGAATTTCCAAGATTCTTTTTCTATACAGGCGGAACCATCTTGAAACTCATAAATAAGATTGATTTCTTTATCTACATTATTTCCTTTCAGCATTTTAATGAATGAATACTTGGCGATTGGTGGTACAAAGTATTCTATTTTCTCCTGTTGTGGTTTATATCCTTTATACTCGGCAATAACAATTAAGTCTGATTTTATCGCTTCTTCAATTGAAGGGGAATTCATTGGTTTTGCCAAAGCAACCATACTACTACAAATAAATATACATACTTGCAAGAATACGATTAATTTTATAAATTTCATTTCACTCCACCCCATAATGAATATTTTAAAAATCTCATCAGCATGCTCCTGTCTTCGCTGTCCAATAAAGGAATTCCTGCCACATTAAGAAGGGACGCAGGGACAGGTTCAATGTCCCCGTAATGCTTTCCCATTTTAGATATCTTTGCACTTTTGCCTGTCCCCCTCAGAAGCTTGCATTATTGCTTAACGCAATAATGCAAGCCTGCCCTTTAGCTAGCCAAAATTATGAGCTCACCTAAAAACTAAGAACAGCATTATGAAAATGATCCAGAGGAAATTGTCATTTAAGAGCGGTTGAATAAGAAATAAAGCATTCCTAAAAATATAAAATTTAAAATTCCGCTAATAAAAATTTCATAGAATTTATCGGCAAAAAATACTTTTCCTAAAAGCATGAACGCTGCGATTGCAGCAATGATAGCTATGGAAATAGCTATCATTAATAACACCCACTCACCAAGGCTTAATTTTGGCATAATAGCACCTTTCTATTAAGTACGACTCTCGAGAACGGCTCTGCCGCTTCAGTCTAACGTACTATTACATTTGGAAAATTCCCTAAAGAACATAGAACTCCTTCCAAATTAACATAAATTTGTTAAGAGCTTTGTGTTTTTTCGCCACTACCAATGATATGCTTCCTCTCTGCTGACCTTAACGGGTAAGACATTCTAAGAAAAAATCATCGTTCATTTTTATATGAAACAAAACCACCTCTTACATCGTATAGTAAAACTATACACGTAAGAGGTGGTTATTTCTTACTCTAAAACTATTTTACAGTCTCCGATACGGTTTCTGTCCTACTTCGTAGTAGTCATTTCCTTCCGAGTCAATAACTACAATTGCCGGAAAGTCTACTACAGTAAGTGCGGCTACAGCTTCCGGACCAAGTTCCGGATAGGCCAGCACTTCATACTTTTTAACAGATTTTGCAATCAGGGCTGCTGCGCCGCCTACTGCTGCAAAATAAGTTGTACCGTTTTTCTTCATAGCGTCAACTACTGCTTTAGAACGGGAGCCTTTACCAATCATGCCTTTGATGCCCTGTTCCAGCATGGTAGGGGTATATGCATCCATACGGCCTGAAGTAGTCGGGCCAGCTGAGCCAATCGGGTCGCCCGGTTTAGCAGGAGTTGGTCCAAGGTAGTATACAATCTGATTCTGCCAGTCAACAGGCAGTTTTTCGCCGCGAGCTAACGCTTCGGTCATAACTTTATGAGCAGCATCACGCGCGCTGAAAATAGTGCCGGAAATCAGCACACTGTCGCCAGCTTTCAGTTTGCGGGATTGTTCTTCGGTAAGCGGTGTAGTAATACGAATTTTTTCACTCATAGCTATTCATCTCCTTAAAGCTCTGCTTCAGCATGCCGTGTAGCATGACAGCTAATAGTTACAGCAACCGGCAGGCCTGCAATATGGGTTGGGTACCATTCTACATTAACGCCAAGAGCAGAAGTAGTTCCGCCAAGCTGCGGTCCAATACCTGTTTTATTGATTAATTCAAGTAGCTCTGTTTCTAATTTTGCATATTCAGGATGGTCATTGCGTTTGGTAATTTTTCTAAGCAGCGCTTTTTTGGAAAGCTGAGCTGCTTTATCCATCGTACCGCCGATACCAACACCAATTACCATTGGCGGGCACGGATTTGCGCCAGCATGCAAAATAATATCAAGTACGGCCTTTTTAACGCCTTCTACGCCATCAGCAGGCACCAGCATTTTTATGCCGCCTTTATTTTCACTGCCAAAACCTTTAGGCGCCAATTTAATTTTTACTTTATCGCCAGGCACAATAGAAGTATATATTACAGCCGGCGTATTGTTAGTGGTATTTTTACGATTAAAGAGTGGTTCTCCAACCACTGATTTACGCAAATAGCCTTCAACATAACCCTTTGCCACACCTGCATTAATGGCTTCTTCAAGATCACCGCCGACAAAATGCACGTCTTGGCCAACTTCTACAAAGACAATAGCCAGCCCGGTATCCTGACAAATTGGCCGATCCTCACTTTTGGCAATATCGGCATTCTTAATAATCTGAGTAAGTACATCTTTTCCTAGAGGAGATTCTTCTGTCTCTTTCCCTTTCACCAAGGCAGCATAAATGTCCTCAGGTAAATAATAGGCAGCCTCCAAGCACATTTTAGCAAGTGCTTTAGTGACTTCCTGCACTTCAATCGTACGCATTCAATTTACCTCCTACTGTCAAATTCTTATACATTACTTCGTATGTACCGCTGACAAACCTTTGATAAAAATTTATCAAAGTCTACATTCGCTATTTTATATAGAAATCCTCCTAATATATTTATATATTTTTTAAAAGTGCTATAAATATTATCATCCATATTAACGCCTACTGCATTTTTACCTGCCGAACAACATCAATAATCGTTCCATCCCGATATTCCACTATGGCTACAATCTTTTCGCCAGTAATAATTTGCTGGGGTACCCCAGCGATTTTTTCTGCCAGCGCCTTTAATTCCTCAATGTCTTTTACCGGCAGACCTGCCGCTACCAGCAGTTTTTTTAAATCACCGCGGCGGGGATTAACGGCTACGCCGCGTTCGGTTACCAACACATCAATCGTTTCCCCCGGCGTTACAGCTGTCAGCACTTTTTCTTTAATGATAGGCAGGCGGCCACGAAGTAGATTTGCCGCCACAATAGTTACCTTAGCCCCAGCCGCCGCATCGGAATGCCCGCCAGAGCCGCCCATAATAATACCATCCGATCCTGTCACTACATTGACGTTAAAATCGATATCAATTTCAGTCGCCCCTAAAATAACAGCATCTAATTTATTGACAGCGCAGCCACAGTTAAAAGGGCTGGCATAAAAGCTGGCGCTTACTTCTAAATGATTAGGATTATGCTTAATCGACGCTATGGCCTCCAAATCAAACCCCTGTACATCAATTAGTTTTTTAAACAAACCCGTTTCCAGCATTTCCACCATATACCCTGTAATGCCGCCAAGCGCAAAGCTGCCTGTAACCTTACTTTGCTCCATCATTTTGCGGACAAAATAAGCGGTAGCCAAAGACGCTCCGCCTGCGCCTGTTTGAAAAGAAAATCCGTCTTTAATGAGTCCAGCCGCCTCAATCACCCTTGCCGCGGTATCAGCAATTTTTAAACCCACCGGATCTTTGGTAATCTTAGTTGTCCCAGATACAATGCCTTGGGGGTCACCGACAGAGTCTACTTTCACTACATAGTCTACCCTTGTTTGCGAAATGGAGATGGGCGACAGCGGATATTCTACCAAATAGTCTGTTACTGCCACTACATAATTTGCGTACTCGGCATCAGGTAAGGCATAGCCGAGCGAACCACACGCTGTAGGACCCTCAACGCCATTGATATTACCGTAATCATCAGCCGCAGGTGCAGCGATAAAGGCTGCATCAATTTTGAGCTGGCCGCATTCAATAGCCCTGGCTCTACCGCCATGAGTTCGGAGGATTACTGGTTTTTCAAGGATTCCCTGTGATACCGCCTCCGCTACCGGGCCCGACATATAATTGGTATCAAGGGCGGTGACAACTCCATTTTTAATATGCTCAATTAAGGGAGCATGCACCGGAAAAATTGAGCTAAGCGCCACTTTCAAATTTTTCAGACCTAATTTTGCCGCAACTGAAAGTACCATGTTGACTACGCCATCACCATTACGAAAATGATGATGAAAAGACAGGGTCATGCCATCCGTAATAGGTATTCGCTTAAATACTTCTTCTAAACTATCGACAAGCTTGCTGTCCTGAGGCCTGATCATTTTTACGGCAGGCGCCTGCCTCTTCATGTAGGGCAGGGTTTTAAAGGCGCCGGCAAAAGGAATAAACTGGCTAAAGCCAGCTATATTTTCCGGAATTTCACGGCCTATACTATTTTTCATGCTCTAGTCCTCCTTAACCAGCCTGAGTAAGCGGGCCAGATGTAAAATTCGCTCGGCCCTATTTACAATGGGAGCATCAACCATCTTCCCATGCAAGGAAGCTACACCTGAACCTGCTCTTTCAGCCTGCCGGATAGCAAAAATAACCTGCTCGGCCCAATCAATATCGGCCTGACTTGGGTTAAATACTGTATGTATGACATCTATTTGCCGCGGATTAATGGCTAGCTTACCCTTAAAGCCAAGCTGTTTGGCTAAAATGGTATCTTTAGTTAAACCGTCATCATCATTGGCATCGGTAAACGGTGTATCAATAGCCTGAATATCGGCAGCGGCCGCCGCATTAATAATCATGGTGCGAGCCGTAAATATTTCTGTTCCCTCTTTAGTACGATTGGCTCCTAGCGTAGCTGTATAATCTTCGGCCCCTAAGGCTATAGCCACTACACATTCGTGCGCCTCAGCAATATTATAAGCTTCAGCAATCCCGCGCGGCGTTTCAAGCAGCGCTACTATGTCAATGAGCGGCTCTTCCGGCCTT
>JAJFUN010000147.1 GCA_021372375.1 Pelosinus sp.
GGTCAGTTGCCGCCGATGCATGTTTGGCCAGCAAAATAGAATTTTCTATTTTACCGCCGGTATAAAGCGGCACCTGTAGTTTAAGTTGATGTTGATAAAACGTATAAGTAGTGTCCCAGGCGGGATAAGGAATTGCGAAGGGGGTATTTTCATGTGAAAGTGGATTATAGGCCAGTGCAAGAGGATACTTAGCAGTTGTATTATTATACCAGGATGGCGGCTGATCTGTGCGGCCAAGCATATAGTTATAGTCTAAAGAAAGGCCATGATGGGCATTGGCCTCTTTAACAACCCAGGCTGCTTTTTCTTTATCAGCTTGGGCAATCTGTATTTTGGGATTATTTTTTAGTGCCAATTGAACGCAATCAGGCAGTGTTAACGTGACAGGTTCAGCATAAACAGTCGGCAGAGCAAAAGTAAGCAAAGCCCCTGATATGAAGAGCCCCATGCAGGCTTGACGGTAGTGTTTCATTCGATAACCTCCTAAATATCTAGTAAACAAATATATTAACTTGCGGTAATACTGTTTTTTTCGGCAGCAAGAACTAGTTGCCGGCGTTTTCTGGCGTATACCCAGGCTGATAATAAAATCAAACATATGCCAGCTAGTGACAACACGGTTATATTACGATAAAACAGCGGGGCGTAACCAGCCACCATAATATCTCGTACGGTATCTGCCAGGTAGAGCATGGGAAAGGTATACGCAAAGAACTGATTAAAGGCATCCATGGACTGTAGCGGCCAGATATAACCAGAAATTGTAAAGGCGGGAACCGCATAAGTCAAGGAAAGCTTGGTGAAAGTAATTTCGCTTTTGCAAAATGATGCGACAAGACTGCTCATGCCCATGGCCGTCAAAATAAAGGCGGTCGATAGATACAACAAATTAAGCAGGCTTCCTTTACACGGAATATCAAAGGCTTTAATGGAGATAAACAGCGTGAGAAAAAAGGAAATTGTGCATAAAACAAAATAAGGCAGGAGTTTTCCCAAAAAGACCTGTGCCGGATGAATGCCAGCTAGTTCAGGCAGCCTTTTATACTCACCAATGATGCTGGCGGCTATCGGTAAGAAAACACCTTGCTGGAAAGCTGCCATGGCCAGTCCCAGGACGAAAAAGTTCAAATAGCTAAAGGTAGGATTATTTAAGACACGCAGGTTATATTGAACCGGGGCGCTTTTATTATGGGCCAGCGTGGGTAATAGTCCGGCTGTTTCCGTCAGTTTGGTACTGATGGGCTGTGAAAATGCCACAATGATTTCCTGAATAGTCGTGGTGACAGTATTGGTAATCAGGAGATTGCTGCCGTCTACAATCATAAGCACAGGCGAGGAGCGGCCTGCCATGACGTTTTGGGCAAAGTCATGCGGAATGTGGATAGCGGCATAAGCCTTTTTTTCGTGTAGGTACATTTGCATTTCTTCTTCACTTGCCGGCTGTCCGACAATTTGCAGCCGTTCAGAGTCAGCGAGCGCTTGTACCAAAGCGCGGCTGAGTTGTGATTGATCTTCGTTATAAATAATCAGCGGTACATTTTTTACAACATGCGGGGCATACAAGAGGCCAAAGATAAATAAATACGCGAGCGATGCCCCAAAGATAAAACCAATGCGCCGAGGGTCCTTTATAAAAATGTCCTTTAATTCCCGTTTGCAGATATGCCACCAATTCATGATAACGCCTCCTCACCGGCAAATTTTTTGCGGCGCAGCTTGAATGTAAGTATAGATAACAGAAAAAGGGAGCTGCCTAGGGTCGTGAGTACGATGAGATTGTGCTCTAAATCCGGTGCATAAGCGCATAGTAAAATATCTCGTACAGTTACTGCTGCGTAAGTAATGGGCAGCATTTTGGCAAAGAATTGACCAAAACTGTTCATGGCAAACTCCGGCCAGCTATAACCGCAGCATAAAAAGGAGCACATGATATAAATGGCTGAGTTTTGCATGAGCATTAATACATTAGGCGTAATAGAGGAAATGAATAACCCCAGTGTGGACATGGCAAAGGTAAAGGCGCTGCCGATCAAGAGTAATTGAGTAAAGCTGCCTCGGCAGGGCACCTCAAAATAGTTAATTAATACCCCGAGGGTGAGCAGATAAGATATAACAGATAACAGCCAGCAAGGGAGCAGCTTGCTTAGCATAATGATAAAGGATGATAAGTCACGCCGCCGTGCAAGTGCAGTATATTCTGCGGTTAAGAGCGTGCAGGAAACAAGGTAAATTGCCAGCTGTAAGCCATTCATGCTTAGTCCGGCCAAAACAAAGTTGCTGTATGAAACGGTTGGATTATTGATGATTCTAACACCTAGCCGTACTGGCGCCGCCGAGTTTAAAGCCTGCGCGGGCGGCTGACCGGCAGCCTCTAAGAGCTTTTGACCGGCCCCTACCACAAACATTTGCAAAATTTCTTGACTGCTTGATAGCACGTTATTACCAAACATTAGATTTGTGGCGTTAATATCAAGGAGTACATCAGCACTGCGGCTGAGCTTGATATCCTGAGAAAAGTTCGTGGGGATAATGAGTGCCGCCATAGCTTTATTGTTATGGAGATAATAGTCAAGGTCTTCTTCTGCTGTTACCTGTGCGACAATGTTATAGCGCTCAGAATCGGCAAAGGCCTGCACCAGGGTGCGGCTTGTGGACGTCTGATCCTGATCATAAATGACGAGCGGCATATATTTTATAACATTAGAACTGTAGAGCGCACCAAACAGCAATGTATATACAATGGGGATGCCAAACAAGATGAGCAGGGTCGAGCGCTGCCTTGTAACCAGTGCCTTACATTCTGTCCAAAGTAACTGCAGCATGTCAGTTGCCACCATTTATTACTTTAAAGCGCATGCCTGGGCGTACCTTATCCGAGTTTAGTTGGATTTTAACATTAAAAGTAATAATATCATTGTCGCCCCGCTCATTTGTCGCTCGATAGGTCGCAAATTCCGGTTTTTTGCTGATGTCTACAATAATGCCGTCCACTTTGAGTTTGCTGTCACGGCCCTCTAGCTGAAGCGACTGATTCAATTGGTACTTACTTAATTCGGTTTCCTTAACTTTCAGGTTAACCCAGTTTTCATTCGGGGCTTGTACCGCGACCAGCGGCATACCCGAGGAAACCATGGCCCCTTCTTCTACGTATTTAGCGGTAACTATTCCGGCAAACGGCGCCTTAATTTCTGTTTCATCCATTGCTACTTCTACTTCCTGGAGTGCTGCTTGCGCTTGCGCCAGTTTACTCTTTGCTGCATCTTCGTTGCTGCGGCTCATAGTGGTTTGCAGGAGACCGGCCTGGGCTTTTGCGACTTGCGACTGAGCGAGCGCATAACCTGATTGGGCGGCTTTGTATCTGGCCTCATAATTTTCAAATAATTGCCGGGAAATAGAACCGGAATTGGCAAGTTTGGTAAAACGATTATAATCACTTTCCGCTAAGGCTAAATCCGAAGCGGCTTTGGTGAGCTGTGCGTTAGCCGCATCTAAAGCAGCCTGCCCTGTTTGATCGGAAAGGGAGGTAGCGGTCGCGGCCTGGTTAGTTTGCGAGGCTATGGCATCAATGGCCGCTTTGGCTTGATTGGCTTTAGCCGTAATATCACGATTGTCAATCTTGGCGATTACCTGCCCGGCGGCAACTTGGTCGCCTTCTTTAACTAACAGCTTGACAACTCTGCCTGGTATCTTGGAATTAATATCAACTTCTTTAGCATCAACCCGGCCCCATATTTCTTGGGCGGTGGCGGCTTCTTGTTTATTGCAGCCGCCTAATAGCATTGCAAACATAACAACTAACAGACTACTAACTACACTATGTTTGAAAAGAGCAGGGTAACGATTTAGTAACATAAATGAATCCTCCTGATTTTTATTATCTTTTCCAGAATGTACTTTAGGCTAAGTAAGCAGCATAGATTTACAAAATATGGAGATTGCTTTTTGATAGTTAAAATCAAACTTGGGATAGCGGATAACACGCGAAGAATAACCATCAAGCAAGCAAAAATAGGCCTTGGCCATTTCCTCCGGGGAATCAAGCGCAAAAATTTTTTCAGCCATACCTTGTTTAAAGATAGCGGCAATATTTTTAATGTGTGTTTCACTGAGTTCCTGTAAAGGCAATAAGGCTTTATCTTCGCAATCAACAGGGGGAAACAGCCATAGCCTTACTAAAAAAGATAAATAGGTTCGATTGGTTATATAATACGAGCTGATTGCAAAAAAAATGAATTCTAAGCGCTCATCCGGCGCTAAGTCTATCGATTTTTCGAGTGCGTCAGTCCAGGCGGCGCGATAT
This sequence comes from Pelosinus sp., assembly GCA_021372375.1. GTDB lineage: Bacteria > Bacillota > Negativicutes > Propionisporales > Propionisporaceae > JAJFUN01. The sequence continues at coordinate 4,301 of JAJFUN010000147.1, forward strand.
GTTTCGGTTACGAAGTCTACAATATCCAGAAACAACTCCATTTTACCAGGATAGTGGGCATAAATTGAAGGCTTTTTTATGCCGGTTTTATCAGCAATTTCCGACAGTGTCGTAGCATCATAGCCTTTTTCAGCAAATAAGACTAAGGCTGCTTGTTTGATTTTTTGCGAAGTCAAAATATTCACCTCTGTTAGACTAACTACTAATCGTTAGTTTACTGTAATAAGACCAAAATGTAACTTAAGCCATAGGTGTTTGCGCGAAATAAAATAGAATCTTCGCTTTCAAGGTCTTATTTTCCTGCTATTTATTGAAATTAATTATAATAAGAAGAGCAATATATCTAGTAGGCTGATTATATAATATGCTGTGGTAAAACAAAAAACGACCTTACGGAAGGTAGGCAAAAAAACTGAATAGACAATCTATTAATAAAGTAAATTTGGTATGGTATAATAATACTTATTATGATATTCAAAACAAGAGTCAGCAAAATAAAAAATATGAGGTGGACAATATGACTAAGTCCAAGGTTTATTTTTCCAATCTGCGGGCTACCCCCAATATGAATTTACTGCAAAAGTTAGAACGGTTAGTCAGAAAGGCCGGTATAGAGCAAATTGATTTTAACGGAAAATTTAGCGCTATAAAAATACACTTTGGTGAACCTGGGAATCTATCTTTTCTTAGGCCTAATTATGCAAAAGTAATCGTTGATCTAATCAAAGAGCAAGGCGGTAAGGTCTTTCTTACCGATTGCAATACGCTGTATGTGGGTCGGCGCAAAGATGCGCTCGAACATTTGGATGCTGCCTATGAAAATGGCTATAATCCATTTACTGTCGGCTGTCAGATTATTATCGGCGACGGACTGAAGGGCACGGACGAAGCCTATGTGCCGGTGCCGTGCGGCGAATATGTAAAAGAGGCCAAAATCGGGCGGGCTGTCATGGACGCTGATATCATTATCAGCTTGAGTCATTTTAAAGGGCATGAGCTTACCGGCTTTGGCGGTGCTCTCAAAAATATCGGCATGGGCTGCGGCTCAAGAGCAGGGAAAATGGAGATGCACTGTGATGGTAAGCCTCGTGTCAGAAGTGCTAAATGTGTAGGGTGCGGCGTCTGTGCCAAAATTTGTGCCCATAGTGCTATTTCAGTTCAGGATAAAAAGGCTCAGATAGGTCATGATAAATGTACGGGCTGCGGCCGCTGCATTGGTATGTGCAATGTTAATGCCATTGGTCCGGCCTGGGACGAGTCCAATGATGTGCTTAACAAAAAAATAGCAGAATATTCCTGGGCAGTACTGCATGATCGGCCGCACTTCCACATTAATCTAGTAATTGATGTATCGCCGAATTGTGATTGCCATGCGGAAAACGATGTACCGATCATACCGGATATCGGGATGTTTGCTTCTTTTGATCCGGTTGCTTTGGATATGGCCTGTGTGGATGCAGCTAATCGGGCGCCGGTCATTTCGGGCAGCTATTTGGCCGAGCAGCTTAAGTTACAGACCGAAAACAGTGAAAAAGATCATTTTCATAATACACATCCGGAAACCAATTGGCTTTCTTGTCTTGAGCATGCGGAAAAAATCGGTCTTGGTTCTAGAGAGTACGAAATTATTGAAGTTTAAAAAATGGGGCCGTAACACTAAGATTAGTGTTACAGCCCCATACTAAGTTGAAAAAGTTAAATGGTTTCAATAACGATTGCCGACCAGTTTTTACCTTTGTAGGCATTGTAGCCGCGTGTATGGGCATAACCATAGATTTTGGTGTTGCCTTGCGTGTCTACTTCAAGGGTGTATCCGTAGGTTTCGCCCTGCATTGCCAGTTGAGCTGCTTTAAGCTGACTTAATTTATCTGTTAGAATTCCCTTGCGGCTGGGGCAGGCAATTACATAGCCCTCTTTATTGATAATGGCTAGTTCGCCTTTTTGACCGATGCGGGCTGAATCCAAAATATCATAAATAAATTCCCAGTTAAAGCGCGAGGAAAAATAGCCGATTACTTCGCCGTTATCGCCGCGGATCGGACATGAGTAGGCCACGGTATGGCGGTCTTCTAATGCGGAATAATATAAATCTGTTACCGAAATAGTATTTGCCGCTTTTACATCGATAAACCATTCCTTATCAGCCATACTTTGCCCAATTATCTCACGATGTACGCCGGCCGCCACAATCGTACCATTGGTATCGAGTACATACAAATCAAAATATACCTCATATATTTCTACAAGCGTTTTTAATAAAGCGTTGGCGTGCTCAATGCGGTTAGGATCAGTAGGGCATAAAGAATTTTTTACTTGTGTAAAACCAGCCCAGGCCTGGGCATCGCAGTTTCGTTCAAATAGATTGCGGTCAATTTTATCAATCGTATCATAGGCCACATCCGCTGTACGGGCGGCCATAACTTCATTGGCCTTGGTCTGAATGTCTTCAATAATTTTTGTGCTTTCCTTAGTAGAAGCAAAACTGCGGGTTGCCAGCTTTTTGATTTCATCTGCAACTACGCCAAAGCCGCGTCCGGCTTCGCCGGCCCGAGCTGCTTCAATCGCCGAGTTGAGGGATAATAGGTTCGTTTGTTGCGCAATCTGCTGGATGGTGCGTATTACTTTGCTCATATCATTATTGGCATTTTTGAGTTCGCTAAGTAAGACCGAGGCATCAATAATATGTGTATCGTTTGGCATTTTTTTCACCTCAATAAAATAGGGTCTGTTTTAAGTAGTAACAGACCCTTTACTATAATTATGTTTAATTATAGTAATTATATTGCGCTTATGTCAAGTTAAATAGTAATAGTGTATTGTTACTATTTAACTTGACAGATATTTATCGATTAAGCTTAAAATTAATAAAGGATTTTGTTTTGCAAATACAGAATTTGATAAATAAATAGTTTTACGCTAAAATATAGCTGTTTTTACCTTTAAAAAGGAGATTGTCTACAATGATAATATTTAAAACTAAGCAAGAAATTGAAAAAATGCAGGAGGCAGGGAAAATACTGGCGGCGTGTCATAAAGAAATTGCCAAGCTTATTCAGCCGGGGATTACTACATTGGCCATTGATAAATTTGTGGAAGATTTTTTGGCGAAAAAGGGTGCTACTGCTGAACAGAAGGGCTATCTTGGCTATCCTTTTGCCACCTGTGCTTCAGTAAATGACGAGATTTGTCATGGGTTTCCTAATGAAAATCGCTTAAAAGACGGCGATATTGTAACAGTTGATATGGTAGTTAATTTAGCCGGTGGTCTGGCTGATTCAGCGTGGACGCATACCGTTGGAAATATCTCTAATGAAAATAAGCGGCTGTTAGAGGTTACCAAAGAATCTATGTATAAAGGTATTGCCCAGGCGCTGGTTGGAAACCGCTTAGGCGATATCGGCTATGCTATACAAAGCTATGTGGAGGAGGAAGGCTTTTCTGTTGTGCGTGATTTTACCGGTCACGGCATCGGCAAAACCATTCATGAAGATCCTACCGTTCTGCATTACGGTAAGCCCGGCAAGGGTCTTCGCTTACGTGAAGGTATGGTTATTACCATTGAGCCAATGGTCAATGTTGGAACATGGCGGTGCAAAATTGATAAAAATGGCTGGACGGCGCGGACTTTGGATGGAAAACGTTCGGCGCAGTATGAGCATACACTGGCTATAACAAAGGACGGCCCGCTTATTTTAACAGAGCAGGACTAGCTTTTTATATAGAAGGGAATGGATGTGTTGCAGCAGTTAACACCTAATTTGATGGTTGATAATGTAAATGAAACAGTGAAATTTTATCAGGAGGTATTAGGGTTTTCACTGGTAATGTCTGTACCGGAAACAGGCACTTTTCTATGGGCGATGATGAGTAGCGAAAAAGTCAGCCTGATGTTTCAGGAAAGGAAAAGTATGCTCGAGGAATATCCTATGTTAAAAGATACTTCGGTCGGCGGCGGACTTACTTTTTATATTAAAATTAAGAATGTCAGAAGCTTGTATAACAAAGTTCAGGGCCGGGCCAGGATTGTACTTGATTTACACAAAACTTTTTATGGCGCAGAGGAATTTGCGCTGCAGGATCCCAATGGGTTTGTGCTGACTTTTGCTGGTGATGCGGAGAGTGCAGAAGCATAATTGGAAATAGTTGTTTAAGGAGGGGCTGTCGTATTAGTAATATTGTTAATGCGAACAGCTTCTTTTAATTGTAATCCTATCTGAAAACTCCCTCCGGCGCTTTGCGCCACCTCCCTCAGGGATGGAGGCTCTTAATTTTAGTCTCCCTCTTCGAGGGGGATGTCGCGTTTAGCGACAGGAGGAGGCTTTTAAATGCTTAGTGCGACAGCTCCTCTTTTTATAATGTAATTTACTTGGACAAAACTCAGTAATTAAGGTAAAATAAAATTATTTCAACGCGTGTTTACGTAGCGAGAGTCGCTGCAGTGATTATTACAGGGGGATTAAACATGATTAGCGTGACCAAACTTCTTTTTCAAACTGAATATTTCGGTGATACTTTACGTTATAATAAGCTTTCGCCAGGGGCGAAGCATGGTGTGGCCAGCGGAGCTGGGCCGGTGGTTGTGTGGAATTCAACTAAGACGTGCAATCTTTTATGCCGTCATTGTTATATGAATTCCAATGCCAACAAGTTTTCCGGTGAGCTGACAACAGCCGAAGCAAAGCATTTTATCAATGATTTAGCTGAATTTAGGGTACCGGTATTGATTTTTTCCGGCGGTGAGCCGCTCATTCGTCCGGACTTTTTTGAACTGGCTGAATATACGGCAAGCCGTGGCATCCGCCCGACCATTTCCACCAACGGCACACTGATTACACCAGAAGTGGCTGCGCATCTAAAAAAAATCGGCGTCGGCTATGTCGGGATTTCGTTAGACGGTCTTAGGGATGTAAATGATAAATTCCGCGGCAAGACCGGGGCTTTTGAGGCGGCCATGAAAGGTATTCAAAACTGTGTAGCGGTCGGGCAGCGGGTGGGTCTGCGTTTTACGATTAACAAGCATAATTTAGCCGAGCTTGATAATATTTTTGACTTTATTGAAGAGGAAAATATTAATCGTGTTTGTTTTTATCATTTGGTGTATTCAGGACGCGGCAATCAGATGATGGATGAAGATGTAACTCCTGAGGAATCCCGGAAGGCCATGGATATTATTATTCGTCGGACCCGTGATTTTGAAAAGCGGGGCCTTCCCAAAGAAATTCTTACCGTTGATAATCATTGTGATGGTGTATATATGTATTTAAACGCCCTTGTCAATAAAGAATTTGAGCAAGCCGATAAAATAAAAGCGCTTATTTCACTAAATGGCGGCAATCGCTCCGGTATTGCGTTTGCCGCAGTTGATCCACAGGGATTTGTTCATCCTGACCAGTTTACGCAAAACCATACATTTGGTAATGTGCGTGAGCGTAAATTCGGTGATATCTGGACAGATATGTCCCAGCCTATTTTAGCGGGACTAAAAAATCGCAAGCCTTTACTAAAAGGACGGTGTGCCAATTGTCACTATCTATCCATTTGTAATGGCAATTTCCGGACAAGAGCCGAAGCCATAACAGGAGATTTTTGGGAGTCTGACCCGGCTTGTTATCTTACCGATGAAGAAATTGGATTAGGATAAGAGTCGATAACATGGCCACTTGGGATTACAGCCATTGCTGCACCGAGCAGCAATGGCTATGCTTGTCTATAACGCTTACAAAATATGTAATTAATAAAATGACGTGTTCCATTAGCCCCTTCTAATTGGCATTTAGGCAGGAGCGCAGGCTTCTGCCTGCCCACTCTTCCTTCGTCTGCGGTATGGCATTCTTAAATAGTACTGGCTTTGTCTGCTTGGATATTATAAAAAGGTTGCCAAATACAAAGAGATTTGCTTGTTATGATTTGACTACATATTAATAACGTGCTTTATATTGATGCCTTTCTTCAGAATGAGGGAAGTCAATGGATTTTTATAGGAGGGGTTATGGCTATAAAAGATATTAGTAATGTAGCGGATAGGGGCGTTATTTTTACCTTTGATGATGATATATCGGTATATTTAATTAAGGGAGATAATAATTGGTATCTGTGTGATACTCATCTGGGACCGGGCTCTATGGAATATATAAAAAGTTATATGGCACAGCAGCTAAAGCAGCAACCAGTTATTGTTTTTAATTCGCACTCGGACTGGGATCATATCTGGGGTAACTGTGCGTTTCCAGGCAGAATTATTATTGGTCATGACTTATGTCCTGAAAGAATGAAGGATATAGGGCAGTATGAGCTTAAAGCGCAGTCTTCTTTCCAGCAAGGCATGATCAAGCTGGTACCGCCAAATTTGACGTTTAGTGAAAGTCTTACTTTTGCCGAAGATGCGCTGAAATTTATATATGCACCAGGGCATACGATAGATTCGGCTATTTGTTTTGATTACAGGGATTCTGTGCTGTTTGTCGGAGACTTAGTAGAATTCCCCATTCCTTATTTAGATTGTGGTGATTTGGACTTGTATTTAAAAACACTAAACATTATTAAGGAGTTTCCGGCAAGGGTTAAGGTATCAGCGCATTCGGGAATAGTTGACAACGCGCTAATTGAGTGCAATATTGCATATATTACCGATATTATCGGCGGGGTTTGCGTAGATCCTGAATTTTATCGGGAATGTCCGGATGTTCATAATTTTAATATCAATAATCGATTATTCGCAATGTATGAAAGCGCGGTCCGACAGCAGCTTGGGGCTAATTTTGATTATGGACGGTTTAGAAGTAATTTTGGTGATTTTAAAAAAATGAAATATGCTCAGTTGCAGCAAGCTTTGGAAGATTATTTGGTTCGCCTGGCGGGTCACCTTCTTTAGCAGAAAAGGGGCTGGCACACTAATTTTCTTAGTGCGCCAGCCCCTTATTGACAAGTGGTCTTACGGACTGGTTAGCCATTACTTTAAAGCTGATAACCTTATTTCATTGTTAGCAGCATATATGCTAAGAAACTTTAACGAATCGGTGATGTTTTTACTTAGTAAGCCAATACGAATGGTAACACCGGGATGCAGCGTATTTGTAATATTAATACGCCCTGGTTTTAAATTGGTTATAATCTTTTCAAGATCAGCGATACGTTGCTGCGTTTCTGGTATTTTTTCTGCTAACTCTTGACAGGTTGCTTCTAATCTTTCCAGGCGCGCTAGTTTTTCAGTATTCAGCTGGTCAAGCCCCCTTTTGCGCAGAAATTTGGCCATTAAAGCTACGCCTTGGTAACATTCTTGGTCATTTTTTGCTGTTTGACGCAAATTGTTTAGTTCGTTTTGCAAGAAGGGATTTACGGCAACCTCTAGGCTGGTATTCACATTCGCGCAATTGCCGGCCGTGCTTATTTGAATTTTTTCGCCGGCCGATATCCGTCCGCCTATAGCTAGTCCGCGCCGGCCTTCGATAGTTGCCATGATGCCGGCATAAATAATACTATTCATTACTACATCTTTCACGATTACATCTTGATCAGCATAAATGGTTGCATTTTCGGCAAAGGTTGCCACTACGCGTTCTCTGGCCTTAATTACCGTGCGGTTCATGCCCTGAATACCTTTACTGATAATGACGCTTTGGGCTTCTATCATGCCGCCATATACACCGCCTAGAATTTCCACATTGCCTGCTGCTTTAATAGAAAATTCACATTGCAGTGCGCCGCGGACAATAACACTGCCAACAAAGTCAATATTTCCGGTGGAATAATCCACATCACCCGGAATTTCAAGGACGGGCAGCACATTTATGCGATCCTTGATGCTAATCTGACCGTCAATAGCGGCAACCAGCTGACAGTCATTAAGCAGCGTAACATTTTTGCCTGGAAGAAGCCGCATATCTTTACCCGGCTGGGGGGCAACAGGATTGCCAAAGATATCTTGGCCGGCAATGCCGGCAGTCGGCGGTATTTTTTCGAGCAAAAGATCATCGGCGTTAACATTAATAAACTTATTAATGTTTTTATAGTCAATTCTACCGTCGGCAAGCTCTACCGGGCGGCCTTGGTTTTCCCTGTCAAAATGATATTTTAAATAAGCATTTTCACCGTTAATCGGCAGTACGCCATAGGCGCAAACAACCTTATTGGCAAACTGCCTCCTGACAATGGCTTCGATAGCGCATTCATCAATGCCGTAAACAACGCCTGCTGCTTGCAATTCTTCTAAAATATCATCGGCAGTTACTTTACTATTTGGTAAGAATGTAATACTAACTACAGCTTCCATATTATCAGGCCCGATTTGCACCGAAATTTCTGGCTTGATCCGGGGCGTCTGAGGTGCATCCGCAATTCGTATCTTTTCGCCAAGTGGTTCCTGAACAATAATTGATATAAAATTTTCATTATACTCAGTAATATCCCTTTTTTGCAGTTCTTCGATTATGGCAGCCTTACTTAAAGGAATACCGCCGTTTTCCGGCGGCCACGCAGAGAGATAGATTCCGTCTTTTTGCTCAGTAATTTCATACCAGCCATCTTTCTTCATTATCTCGTCCACTAAATCACCTCTGAGTTAAACATACTCTAAAGATGATTCTTCCTATTCCTCGCCAATTCCTGCCAGCTATTTCTAAAAATTTATATTATTTGCACAACTTAAGTTTTCAAGATCCATAAATAATTTAAGAAACGATGGTATAAGTTCAAATTTGGTATCGACAATTAACTTGCTCCAGGAGGAGTCACCCTCTCTTTGGCTTTATTATAACCTTTAGTGCCATAAGGCTGCAGTTTACCCAGCCACTTTTCTTCCAGCGTGGCTACAGCTTGGCGTCGTTCATTTTCTGGGATTTTTTCTGTATCAATGGTTTCAAGTATTTCAAAGCAAAAGCTTTCTGCACCGTAAATATTCCAGTCCGACCGCAGTGCCATATTGGGATGACTTTCTAAGTTGAGTTGGTTGGGATTGGTTTTTAAATCAAGCAGAAATTGTAAGCGGTTTTTCATTGCCGGCAGGTTTAGGCTGCTGCTGATAAAGATTTTCCCATTCTTTTGGTTTTTAATCTGATATACACCCATCGGGGGCGGATTTAGTTTGTAAGATAATTTAAGCTCTTTTTGTCTGTCTGACATTTTCTTTTCTCCTTTAATTTAATTTTACCCTTTGACCCAGTAGGCACTGCCGTTGCGTGTACGATCCATGAAGCCATAGTCAATTAAATGCCGGCGCAAGAGGACGTAATCAGCATGATACTTTTTTAAAATGTCGTTAACTTCTTGTTCGCTATATTTTTTATTTGCGTCAAAACGTTTAATCAGCTCCAGTAAAATGGCTACCCGCTTTTTTTCCTTTAGCGGATAAGTGGTCAGCGGACCATCGGGGCCTTCCTTAAAATAGGTACTTAGAATCTTCTCATTTTCTTCAGCGGTGATTTGGAAGCGTGCGTCTACTTGTTTTGAAGTAGGCGGTACATCAATAAAGGTATCCTTAGGGGGGGCTGCCTCTGCTAACAGCTCCATAATCGCCAGGAAAATCTTAGCTTGTTTTTGCTTTTCTCTTAGATTAAAGCGATGATTGCGAATTGTTGAGGTACTGCCAATCTCAAGTGCTTTGGCAATCTCATTATCACTATGTCCCGCATAGAAAAGTTCAAGAATGCTTTTTTGGTGATCAGTCAGGCTGGTTAATTTTTTATCCATGTTGAGGAGAAAATGAAACGGGGAAGTATGCGCTTTGGCGATATGAATTTTTATATACTTCTTGGCTTCGTACAGTTTATCATCAGCCGAATAGATAACACCGTTGGTAAAAGTTCGGCCGCATAAGAGACAAACAAATTCGTCGTTATTAGGGAGATAAGTGTAGCCTCTTTTTATGTCGGTCAGCGATGACTGCTCAAATAAGTTTAATTTGTCGTTCATTATTACACCTCATCTACTTATTATATAGACATTATAGAAAATTATCTAGATAAAATCAAGACAATTTTAATAAATGTTTATAATTGTATGGAAGGAATTTTTGGCAGGAGGATTATTTTAGTCCTTAAATGGCTAGCCTTGTTTTTTGTCTGAAATTATGTATATAATATATACATAATTTTGGTGCGCTGTCTGAGGCTGAATGATTCCCATTCTTTCTTGCAGCAAACCCTGAGTAAAATGATAAAACAAAGTTATCGTTCTTAATACATGAGGGTTCGTCCCAAATGAGAAGGCGAGAGAATAGGTGTAATATACGGAGGAGCAATACTTCTATGTTTCCTTTTTATTATTGATGTTCCTATCCTTGTGCCTGTTTGGGTACAAGGATTTTTATATTGGAGAGGAGTTATCTTATGGAAACAAGGATTGCGCTGATTGGAATTGTCGTTGAAAATAAGGATTCCGTCAAACAACTTAACGATATTCTCCACGAATACGGAGAATACATTGTAGGTAGAATGGGAATTCCCTACCACAAACGTAATATTTCAGTTATTAGCATTGTAATAGATGCGCCTAACGATACTGTGAGTGCTCTTTCAGGCAAGTTAGGCATGATCCCCCATGTTAATATTAAAACGGTTTATTCTAAGCTATCTTCAATGGTAGATGAATGACCAGTACAGTTAGTTAAAGAGATGCTTATTTTTGAAGTAGACGCAGGGGAGCTTTTTTAGAAAATAATGTGTAAGAAGGAGTCTTAACATTGTATAACTGTAAATCAAAAAATGCGACGGAATTTATTGACAATCAGGAAATTTTGGATACGCTTGCCTTTGCTCAGAAAAACAAAAGCAATCGTCAATTAATCGCTGGCATTCTGGAGCGGGCCAAGGATTGTAAAGGCTTGACTCACCGTGAAGCGGCAGTGCTTTTAGAGTGTGACTTAGAAGATGAGAACGAAAAAATGATGTCGCTCGCAAAAGAAATTAAGCAAAGGTTTTATGGGAACCGCATTGTCATGTTTGCTCCATTATACTTATCCAACTACTGTGTCAATGGCTGTGTATACTGTCCCTATCATCATGGTAATAAAAATATTTCTCGTAAAAAACTTTCACAGGAGGAAATTGCGCGTGAGGTTATTGCGTTACAAGATTTTGGACATAAGCGTTTAGCGTTGGAAACAGGCGAAGATCCTATTAACAATCCCATTGAATATATATTGGAAAGCATTAAGACCATTTACAGCATCAAGCATAAAAATGGTGCTATTCGTCGTGTGAATGTCAATATTGCTGCAACGACTGTAGAAAATTACCGTAAGCTAAAGGATGCAGGGATTGGGACTTATATTCTTTTTCAAGAAACCTATAACAAAAAAAGCTATGAAGAGTTACACCCAACCGGACCAAAGCACGACTATGCCTATCATACTGAAGCGATGGATCGTGCAATGGAAGGTGGAATTGACGATGTGGGTATTGGCGTTTTGTTTGGTTTAAACATGTATCGTTATGATTTTGTTGGCTTACTTATGCATGCGGAACATTTGGAGGCGGCCATGGGGGTGGGACCGCACACTATCAGCGTTCCTCGTATTCGCCCGGCAGATGATATTAATCCAGAGGACTTTACCAATGCTATTTCTGATGATATATTTGCTAAAATAGTCACAGTGCTTCGTATAGCTGTGCCATATACCGGCATGATTGTTTCCACCCGTGAATCACAGAAAACACGTGAACGTGTGCTTCAATTAGGTATTTCCCAAGTCAGCGGCGGTTCTAGTACTAGTGTCGGCGGATATGTTGAACGGGAAGCGGCAGATGATAATTCGGCACAGTTTGATGTAAATGATACGCGAACCCTTGATGAAATTGTGAATTGGCTACTAGGTATGGGCTACATTCCTAGTTTCTGTACTGCTTGCTATCGCGAAGGACGTACCGGAGATCGTTTTATGAAACTTGTGAAGTCTGGACAAATTGCAAACTGTTGTCAGCCAAATGCACTTATGACGCTCAAGGAATATTTAGAGGACTATGCCTCGGCCGATACCAAGGCAAAGGGTGAGGCGGTCATTGCTAAAGAAATCCCTCAGATTACAAATGAAAAGGTTCGTGCAATTGCAACGGAGTATTTGCACGAACTTAAAGAGGGAAAACGTGATTTTCGCTTTTAGTCCTCACAATTAAGGAACTCAAAATGATAGAAGCGGGTTCAAGAGATTAATATTTCTAAAAAAGTTTAACAACCTATTTTAATGATGTAATGGACGTGGATAATATTTCTACGTCCATTTTTATTATTTGATTATCTTCTAGGATCAAACGTACTTTATAATATTTTTATTCGAGCTATGCAAGTTTTTAATAAACAAGATATTATAATTGATTAGTTATATATAATGTGGTAAATTGTCTATATATAGCTAATTTTATATTATAAGCAAACCTTTTTAAAGAAAGGGACGTAAAGCTATGGGTCTAAAGATCTTAAATATCTATGATTGCCAGGTTGCAATAAGTGAAATCTGGTGATTTTGTTTTTTATAGATAAATAGTTAAATTTATCATCGTCGAATGTAGTATTTCGGACTACGAATACTTTCTTCAAATTATAATGTAAAGGAAAGGAGTGACAATTTGATGCGGACATTCCAACATACTACCCAGCTCCTTACTATCAGTGCCTTATCTATGGCCCTATGCATACCAGTTATGGCTGCTCCTATCACTCGCCCTGATACAGGATCAATTTTGCGCGAACAGCAGGACAAGTCTCTTCCTACGCCGGAGAAACAAGGATCGGGAATTGAAGTCAGCGGGCAGCGGCAAGAAACAGTTTCGAATGTTGGCGGACCCAAAATCCAAGTTAAAAGTATTCATATTAGCGGCCAAAGTATCTATAGTCAAGACAAGCTGCTAGCTCTCATTAGCGGGGGGATTGGGCAGAAGCTTACGCTCGGGGAATTACAAAACTTAGCAGGTCGCATAACTAAATACTTTCGTGATCAAGGTTACCTGGTAGCCAATGCCTATATCCCGGAGCAGGATAGCAAGGATGGCGCAGTCGATATTGTAGTCATTGTCGGGCAATATGGAAAAATTGATCTGCGCAATAACTCTACGCTGAAGGAACAAATGGTTTTGAGCCTTGTCAGCGATCTAAAAAGCGGCGACTACATAAAAAATGATAAATTAGAACAGACGCTGCTGCTGCTTAACGATACGTACGGCGTAAGTGCCAAAGCCATGCTGGCTCCCGGTAAAGAGGTCGGCACTGCTGACCTGATTATTGACATCAGCAATACCGTAAAGGTTAGCGGACATGTTAGCACCGATAACTGGGGCAACCGCTTTACCGGCGAAAAGCAGTTCGGCTTGGGCGTGAATATCAATAATCCCGGCGGCGTCGGCGATATGATTAATATAGGCGGCGCTTATACCGGCAGCGGCATGAATGATTACAGCCTCTCTTACGTTCTGCCTACAGGTGGACATGGCGCCAAACTGGGAGTGGGCTATTCGCAAATGCACTATTCACTAGGCGAGGAATTTAGTAGTTCGAATGCGAACGGTATCGCAAAAACAACAAGCATTTTTGAAACCTTTGCTTTGAAACGTTCCCGCCAGTTTAATCTAAATGGAAAAATTCAATATGACAGCAAACTATTAATAGACAGAGTTGATGCCGCTACGTATGACAGTGAAAAAAGAGCCAATGTTTTGACTGTCGGCATAAGCGGTAACGGCAGTGATCAATTTGGCGGCGGCGGGATGAATGGTTTTGCCTTTACTTATGCGTTTGGTCACTTGGGACTGAGATCGGCGGATGCGGTCAGTACAGATGCCAATGCGCAGGCTGCCGGCAGCTATAGTAAAACCAATCTTAATCTAAGCAGGATACAAGCCATTAACAGTCGGGTAAATCTTTACCTTTCCTTTGAAGGACAATTAGCCAATAAGAACTTAGACTCTTCCGAAAAACTGCAAATTGGCGGGCCAAGCGGCGTACGGGCTTATCCGGTAGGGGAAGCGCCAAGTGATGAGGGATATATCTTTACTGGTGAATTCCGCTGGAATATGCCGACACCCAATTTTCAACTGGCAGCCTTCTATGATAGCGGCAAAGCTAAAATCAATAAAAGTACCTGGGCAGGAGCCGGGGTAAATGACCGTGACTTAAGCGGCGCAGGCCTGGGACTTATCTGGAACAGGGCCAACGATTACTCTATTCGTCTAGACTATGCCTGGAAAATCAGCAGCGATCCTGCTTCTGCCGACAACGATAAAAGCGGCCGTCTCTGGCTGCAGGGCGTAAAATATTTTTAATTAAGGGGGTATAATAGATGCAAAGAAAATGGCGGCGCGCCTGGGAGCACGGCAAACCTCAGTATATGAAAAATCAACCGGTAGCCAAGATAAAGCGTACAGCCAGCATACCTCTGAAACTGGCGAAAAAACTGCTGCCGCCGGTGGCGGCGGCGAGCATGCTTTTGGCTGCTATGACCAGCGCTTATGCTAATCCGTCTGGCGGTCAGGTTACAGCAGGTACGGGAACTATTACGCAAAACGGCAATACTATGACTATTACCCAAAATACCGGCAAAATGAGCATCAACTGGCAGAACTTCTCGATTGGCAGCGGCGAAACCGTCAATTTTGTTCAGCCTGGAGCCGGCGCCATTGCGCTTAATCGGGTGGTAGGCAATAACGCCTCAAATATCTACGGACAATTAAAGGCCAATGGACAAGTCTTTCTTATTAACCCCAACGGGGTGTTGTTCGCGCCTGGCGCTCAGGTTAATGTGGGCGGTCTGGCAGCCTCCACTTTGAACCTTGCTGACAGTGATTTTCAGGCCGGAAAATACACCTTTAGCGGTAGCGGCGGCTCGGTAATCAACCAGGGTAATATTACGGCCGCTAACGGCGGCTATGTCGCCTTGCTGGGCGGACAGGTATCTAACCAGGGAATTGTTGTGGCCAAACAAGGGACGGCGGCGCTTGGCGCAGGCAGCGCTGTCACGCTGGATATGAATGGCGACGGTTTGTTAAGTATGGCGGTTAGCCAACCGGTGGTTTCGGCGCTGGCGGAAAATAAAAATCTCATCAAAGCCGATGGCGGCACAGTGATTATGACCGTCAAAGCGGCAGATACGCTGGCTGGTACCGTTGTCAACAACGGTGGACTTATTCAGGCGCATAGTATTAATAACGTCAATGGTGTTATTAGGCTTGACGGCGGTACAAATGGCACGGTGATCAATAGCGGAACCCTTGATGCAGCTGGCAAGGATGCAGGTCAAAGTGGCGGTACAGTCAAAGTACTTGGCAGTACGGTTAGCGTAGCTACAGGGAGTAATATTGATGTTTCTGGCGACACAGGCGGCGGTACGGCACTCATCGGCGGCAATTTTCACGGCGCAGGGCCTGAACAAAACGCGAAAACCGCCACTGTAGCTACAGGCAGCAGCATCAATGCCGATGCTGTCACTAGCGGGAGTGGCGGCAGCGTTGCCGTCTGGTCTGATGAGCATACTGATGTCGACGGCAGCATTAGCGCCAGAGGCGGTGCCAATGGCGGCAACGGCGGGCAAGTGGAAACCTCAGGGCACAAGCTGACTATAGGCGATAACACCAAGGTCACCACCCTCGCCCCCAAGGGCACAGTAGGTAACTGGCTGCTCGATCCGGTTGACTTCACGATTGGTCCAGTATCCGGCGATATGAGCGATGCCACTATAACGAATAATTTGAATAGCGGCGATATTACCATTCTCAGCAGTCAAGGAAGTACGGGAACTAACGGCGACATCAATGTTATTGGCCTTGCTTATATAGGAGGTGTTTCATGGACAAACGGTACTACCCTTACGTTAAGTGCATATCGTAATATTAACGTCTCTGAAAGTTCCTGCATTGATGCCACTAGTGGGGCAGGAAACATTATTTTACGTGCAGACAATACCGCTACCGGTATCGGTACTGTGAATATTGATACGGCTACTGGCTCTGGTTTGGGCGTATACAGTGGAACTATCAAGATCTATTACAACCCGACTTCCTACAGTTCTCCCACCAACTACATCCCCGCAGTTCTTTCCGGCAATCCCGGTCAGCTCGATGCATATATGCTGATTAATCTGGGGGCATCCATACAGAATAAAAGCTATGATGGTGGTACGACAGCCATGCTCAACTCACTCACGACATTAAGGGCACTACCCTCAGGCGTCACTGTCGACACGGCTGGCGCGACCGCCAGCTTTGCGGACAAGAAAGCAGGTACAGGCAAAGCCGTTACACTTAGCGGTATAACGCTGAGTGGTACTAACTACGACCAATACGCTTTGAATGGTTTAACCACTCAGAGCGCCGACATTGCTAAGGCCGATTTGAGCGTTACCGGTATTGCGGCAAGCAACAAAACCTATGATGCGACTAATTCGGCAACATTAAGCGGTACGGCGGCCGTCAGCGCCCTTGGCAGTGATGTGGTATCTGT
>JAJFUN010000017.1 GCA_021372375.1 Pelosinus sp.
CCATTAGGATACGCATAAGTTCCGGTACAGACACGGCCGGATGGGTGTCATTAATATGGATACAAACCTTATCGGCTAAGCCGCGAATGGAACGGCGTTTTTTCTTATAGCGGCGAATAATACTCTGAATGCCCGCTGAAACAAAGAAATACTGCTGTTTTAAACGAAGCAGTCTTCCTTCATAAAAGTTATCTTCAGGATACAATATTTTGGAGATACGTTCTACGGAATGTTTATATTCCACAGCTTTTAAATAATCGCCGCGGTTAAAAGTCGGCAAATCAAATTCGCCTTCAATCGGTTCAGCATTCCACAGTCTAAGGGTATTAACCGTCTTATTGTCATAGCCAATCATCGGCACATCATAAGGCACAGCTAATACTGCTTCATAATTCTGATGCTTTACAATCAAACGGTTATTGTGCGGTTCTACTGATACATCGCCGTAAAAATGAACTTCTACTGCTTTGTCAGGGCGTTTGACTTCCCAGGCATAGCCATCTTTCAGCCAATTGTCAGGCAGTTCCACCTGATTGTTATTGACAATTTTTTGTTCAAACAAGCCATAACGGTAACGAATACCATTACCATTTACTGGAAGTTTCAAGGCCGCCACGGAATCTAAATAGCAAGCAGCCAGACGTCCTAGCCCGCCATTACCAAGACCTGCATCTGGTTCGTGATTTTCGATTTCCTCCAAACTTATACCAAGATCCGCCAGCCCCTCTTTACAGGTATCATACAGGCCAATATTAACCAAATTCATACCCAACATTTTACCAAGTAAAAATTCCATAGAAAAATAATATACCTGTTTACGATTCTGCTCAGTATACTGCTTACTTGTAGCAATCCAATTTTCGGCAATACGGTCGCGTACTACAGCAGTTAAGGCCAGGTATTTATCATTTACACTTGCTTCCTCAACGCCCTTACCAGTCATTGCCTGCAAATTACGAATAAATTGCTCTTTAAACGTTGCTTTTTCTGAATTCTTATTTTTTAATCTTGCCATTTTTCAATACTCCCCCACACCATATGTAGCAATTTACATATTTCATATTTACAATAGCAAATATGAATATTTCCTAATATTCTTACATTTTATTAATTCTACAAATCCTTGTTAAATCCTTCAATTTATTGTAAATTTCTCATTAACGTTATGTGAACCATGCAGTAATTTAAAGGAGAAAGTCGGCAAATGGAATGTTCATTTCCATTCCTGTTTATAGCAAATAAATATTTGTATTATTATAAAGTATACCTGTAAACTAGACCATTATTGTTAAATTATTCTCCAAATATCACAAGTTCCCTTCAAAAAGTAAGGGAGTATCTAAAATAGGCTAAAGCCCCTTTTAGAAACTCCCTTACTTAATTATTTTACTATTGCCACAATTGATTTAACTTCTGATGACAACCGGCAACAGATGCCGCAAAAGCATCGTCTGTTTTACAATAACAATGCGCTTCATTATGGGGTACCATTTCCCAGATATCCACTGCATATTCGGAAAATGTTCGGTCACCGGCAAACTTGCCGGCATTTCCAATATTATAACAGCACATTTTAAGCCACTCGGCCTGATTTTTATATTTTTCGTCTACCCTACTCTGCGCGCCGCAATAGGCAGCAAAATCTTTGAGCACAAAGAAATGATCCCCCTGATTTAAAAGAGACTCATATAATACGGCAAATTCATCCCGTGACACCGGAAAAAATCCATTAACAAGCTGATCCAGCACCATTCTTACCGCCTCATCGCTTTGGTAAATATCCCATGGATTATAACCGCCGTCTTGGTAATAAGCCATCACCTCATCTGCCGTTAAGCCAAAAGTAATAATATTTTCATCACCAACAGCATTTTTTATTTCAATATTTGCTCCATCAAGCGTGCCAATGGTTACCGCCCCATTCATCATTAATTTCATGTTGCCTGTCCCCGAGGCCTCATAACCAGCTGTCGGAATTTGCTCGCTGACATCAGACGCCGGAATAATGAGTTCAGCCAGTGATACATTATAGTTTTCTAAAAATACTACCTTGATCTTGTCCAAAATAGCCGGATCATTGTTTACAACAGCTGCTATTTCATGAATCAATTTAATCATCTTTTTGGCGGCAAAATAACCCATTGCCGTTTTACCGCCAAAAATAAAGGTACGGGGCGTTATATCAAGACCGGGATTCTCCTTTAGACGGTTGTATAAGCTCATAATGTGCAAGGCATTTAATAGTTGGCGCTTATAGGCATGAATGCGTTTAATATGCACATCAAAAATAGAACGCACATCAACTGAAATATTGTATTTATCTTTAATATACTTGGCCAAAGCAACTTTGTTTTGCAGCTTAACCCTAAGGAGGTAATGCTGAAAGCCGGTATCGTCCGCATGTTTTAGCAGGTGTGCCAAATCACAGGGATACTGAAGCCAGCCGGTGCCGATTGTATCGTTTAAAAGCTCTGTCAAAAGAGGATTGGCCTGGGCCAGCCAGCGCCGATGCGTGACCCCGTTTGTAACATTACTGAATTTATCCGGCTGAAATTCATAAAAATTTTTCATGACTTTGGTTTTTAAAATTTCGGTATGAAGTTTAGCCACGCCATTTACACTATGACTCCCGGCAATTGCTAAATGAGCCATAAATACTTGCCCATTGGCGATAATCGCCATAGAGCTAATCTTATCCCACTCACCTGGATACTGCTGCCACAACTCATGGCAAAAGTATTCATTGATTTCCTGAATTATTATATAGATACGCGGCAGCAAGGACTGCATTAGCTCGACTGGCCATTTTTCCAGTGCTTCAGGCAGTACAGTGTGGTTAGTATAGGAAATAGTCCTGGTCGTAATCTTCCACGCTTCTGTCCATTCCACGCCTTCTTCATCCATCAGGATGCGCATAATTTCCGGTATGGCCAAGGCCGGATGCGTATCATTAATATGAATAGCCACTTTGTCCGCAAGTTCCCGAAAATGCCCGTTATTCTTTTTAAAACTGCGGATAATACTTTTTACCCCGGCGGAAACCAAAAAATATTGCTGCTTTAACCGCAGCCGTTTGCCCGCATACGTAGAATCATCCGGATATAAAATGTTCGTAATATCGGCAACCTCTTGCGAATACCAAATGGCCTTATGACAATCCTTACGGCTGGGCTCACAAACAGCAAGCTCCTCAAGCTGTGCTTCCGCGCTCCATAACCTGAGTGTATTTACTACATTATTGTTATGCCCGACAACAGGAACATCATAAGGTACCGCCAGCACCGACTGATAATTTTCATGCACGAAACATACCTTGCCATTGACCTTTTTCTCGACCGTGCCGCCAAATCTTACCTCAACCGACTCATCAGGTCGGCGTACCTCCCAAGGAAACCCGTCAATCAGCCAGTTATCCGGATATTCATGCTGATAGCCGCGCATAATTTTTTGTTCGAATAAACCATACCGATACCTAAGACCGCAGCCGTAGCCAAACAGCCCATTTGCCGCCATAGAATCAAGGTAGCAGGCCGCCAGCCTCCCAAGACCGCCATTGCCAAGTCCCGGATCTTCTTCAGCCTGCTCTAGCACACCAAGTTCAATGCCAAGTTCGTTTAAGGCTTTTTTACACACCTCAGTCAGACCTAAGTTATACAGCATTGATCCTAATAACCGCCCCAGCAAAAATTCGATAGAAAAATAATATACCTGTTTGCTGCCGCTAGTACGCTGCTGCTCTTTGCTTTGTATCCACCCTTCGGCAATTTGCTCCTTTAGCAAAATAACCAAGGCCTGATATTTATCCAGATTGGAAGTATTGGCCAGGCTCTCGCCGTATAACTCCTGTAATTTAGTAACATAGGCTGTTTTAAAAGCTTCTATATCGCCTTCATGCCATTTTGTTTTTACTGTAATATAGCTATTTTCGCCCGCTGCCTCATTACTTATACCTTCAATAGTATGCATAAAAACCTCCTATGAAACTGCTACATTTTTACAATACAAATAATAGTTTATGCAATAGTAAATTTTTTATACTATAGCCGCACACTATTTCCACTGGAAGGATTTTTCCCTGTCTATGACTAATTTAGCAGGTAAACAAGTAAGAAAAGAGGTATACCTGTGAATAAAAAAATAAGTCTAGCCTGCTGTTTATGCGGTACTATGCTGTTTTCACCCAGCACTCTGGCGGCAAACGACACGCTGCCGGAACGCGGACAAGTTTCTTCCGCGTATAAGTGGCATCTTGAGGATATTTATAACAGCGAGCAAGCCTGGCAAAAAGACGCCGAAAAATTAAAAGATCTTTTGATTAAGCTTGCTCCCTATCAAGGAAAGCTAAAAGAATCACCTGCTAAACTGTCAGCTTGTCTTAAGCTGCAAGATGAAATTAATATCTTAGTCGGCGAAAAGCTTTATCCTTATGCCCGTATGCGCCAGGACGAAAATACTGCCAACAATACCTATCAGGCGCTAACCGGCAAGGCGCAAGCCCTCTTAAGTGAGGCTGGCGCTGCCACCAGCTTTATAGAGCCGGAAATTCTCGCCATACCGGAAGAAAGGCTCGCCAAATTCCGTCAGCAGGAACCAGCTCTTTTGCCCTATGCTTACTACCTTGATACCCTTAAGCTAAGAAAAGTGCATATTCTTTCGCCGCAATTAGAAGAAATGCTATCACGTACAACAGATGTTGCCGAAGCGCCTGCCAGTATCTATAACACGCTAACCGGAGCTGATATGACCTTTCCGGTTATTAAGGATGAAGAAAATAGTGAGGTACAGCTAAGCGCCGGACGTTATATCAATTTTCTCCGTTCACAAAGCCGCAGCGTCCGCATGGCAGCTTTTGAAAGCTATCATAACACCTACCACCAGTATCGCAATACTCTTGCTGCAACATTAAACGCCTATGTCAAAAAGAATATCTTTTATGCCAAGGCCAGAAATTATCCGTCAGCTTTAGCCGCATCGCTAGAGCAAAACCAAATTCCTGTCAGTGTTTATGATACATTGATCACTACCGTCAATAATCACCTTGACCCCTTACACCGGTATGTAAACCTAAAGAAAAAGGTCTTAAAGCTAGAAAATATCCATATGTATGATCTCTACGTACCATTAATCGGCGATGTCACCTTCCACATTCCTTATGAACAGGGCATGGATATGGTAAAAAATGCACTGACGGTACTGGGCCCTGATTATTCGGCTAACCTGAATAAGGCCCTGACCTCTGGCTGGATTGATGTCCAGGAAACCAAAAATAAACGATCTGGAGCCTATTCCTGGGGAGTTTATGGCATACACCCCTTCATACTGCTCAATTATAATGAAAATTTAGGCGATGCCTCTACGCTGGCGCATGAACTAGGACATACCATGCATAGTTTTTACTCAAGCACCAATCAGCCGTACATCAATTCCCAGTACTCCATCTTTACCGCAGAAACAGCTTCTACTACGAATGAACTGTTATTCCAGCATTACCTTATGCAGCAAACAACCGACAAACAGCAAAAGATATATCTCCTTAATCAGGCTTTAGAAGATCTCAGGGCTACCTTATACCGTCAAACCATGTTTGCCGAGTTTGAAAAAGCAATTTATGAAAAAGCCGAAAAAGGCGAAACCCTGACAGCTGACCTGCTGGAAAGAATATATCACGAACTAAATGTAAAATACTTTGGGCCGGAAATGGTTGTTGACAAGGATATTGATATCGAATGGGCACGCATTCCCCATTTTTACGGCAATTTCTATGTATACCAATACGCTACAGGCTATTCAGCCGCAACCGCCCTATCTGAACAAATCCTTACCCAAGGGAAACCCGCCGCAGACCGCTATATTAATGAATTTTTAAAAAGAGGCGGATCAGATACCCCTATTAATATTCTTACAAGAGCCGGCGTCGATATGTCCTCTCCTCAGCCTATTGAGATTACACTAAACAAATTTTCAGCGATAGTAGATGAATTAGAGAAGCTGCTCACGAAATAAAGGCTTCAACCATAAAAGGTGGTACTCGAAACAAGAAATTTTGTTTCAAGCACCACCTTTTATTTTTTATCTTTATCTTCTGGGCACTTAGGCTGCAGCTCTGCAGACATTTCAAACTGGGTTTGTAAAACAGGCGATACTGTTTTGTGATCTTGATGAAAAAATTTCACCTTAATAAAATAAACGGCTATATAAAAAATAACCAAGGTCAGTCCGGCAATAAGACCGCCCCCTTGCCCCGGCACCAAAGGCATGCTTACTATTACAGCGGCGCAGCTAATAATAGCCAGCCATGAAGTATACGGGTATCCGGGCAGCTGACAGTTTCCGCTTGGCGGACAGCCATGCATTTTACGAAATTTGTAATGAGTTGCCACAATAATAATATAAGCAAACAAGAGGGAAAAACCGCCTGAACTAATCAGAAAAAGGTATACACCAGGCAGTATAAAACCTAGTGTCATGCCAAGAAGCATACCAGCGCCAGAAAAAAGTATACCGCGCCGGGGGCTGCTTTCCTTATCATTAAGCCAGGAAGGCGCATGTTCCTCAGCCGCAAGCGATCGAATCATTCTGCCTAGGCCAAACATGGCCGCAAGCATAGTTGATAGTATTGCAGTAATAAGTACAATATTCATAACTGCCCCCGCCCACGTTAGCCCCCATCTGGCAAGTGCTGCCACTAAGGGGCTTTCCTGCTGTGATAGTTCTGTGGTAGGAATAAGGAGCAGTAGTGACAAAAAAGCCAATACGTATAGACTAACTAACGAAATGACAGTATAGCCAATAGCTTTAGGAACAGTACTGGCAGGATTTTTGGCTTCCGCAGCTGCAAGTCCAATAATCTCAAAGCCAGCAAAGGTTAACACGACAATAAGCATACTGCCGGCCATGCCGCTAATTCCTGCCGGAAACCAGCTTTCAGCTGCAAGTACCGACATACCGCTTGGCCCAGTGCCTTCTATCAAGCCGCTTGCTAAAGAAAATCCCAAAACAATAAAACCAATAATCGCGAGCACCTTGACCACCGCCAAAGCGCTTTCCAGCTTACTCAAATGCTCGGCACCCAAAAGGTTTAGTAGAGTGACAAGAACGATAATACCTGATCCGGCGGCAGCAATTGATATAGTAGGAAACCAATTTTTCAAAAGGATAGCAGCAGCGGTTGCCTCACTAGACATGGCCAGAACAAGACCTGTCCAGTACACCCAGCCCACAACAAAACCGGTTCCCTCCCCGTATGCCGCTTGGGCATACGTGCGAAACGAACCAGGCACCGGGTCAGCAACTGTCATTTCTGATAAAGAAGTCAAAATAATATACACCAGCGCGCCAGCCAGCAAATAGCAAATAACAATAGCCGGACCAGCGGCCTTGACTGATACTGCCGAACCAAGAAAAAAGGAGCCGCCAAACACTGTGCCAAGCGCCATCATTGTAAGCTGCCATGCTGATAATCCCTTACTCATAAAATCCCCCTCTTACTTTTTCCTTTTAGGCTTTACTGTACCTATGAGGTCAGGCACTAATTCCGCCGCCAGCTCAACTGAGGATATACCTTCCGCAAATAGAGTTACCCCAGCATCTTTAGGCGGCTTTACAAGCTTTCTTTCCACTTTAGCGCTACCAATTAGCAGACTGACAAGCATGCCAAGCACAGCAAATAGTGCAGCCAGCCCAAAGACGATGTAGAGCGACTGCGCCAGCGCAATTTTTAGCGGCGCCAAAAGTATCTCCTTAAACTCAGTTGGAATCATAGTAAGCGTACCTGGACTTAAAAGTACATTAAACAAACTATGCGGATCATTTTGCCCCTTTTCAATCAGCCCCCAGAGTGGACTTACACTCACTCCAGGCACATTTTGTACTACAGGAAAAAAATCCCGCCTCATAATAGTAATGGAATAGCTATTAAATGCTGTCCCTAAAAGTGTCATACCCAAAGTTCCGCCAATACTGCGGAAAAACTGGGTGGCCGAAGTTGCCACCCCGCGGCGCTCCGCCCCGAATGCACTTTGCACGGCAATAGTCAGCATCGGCATGATTATTCCCATGCCAATACCCAGCGTAATTATATAGAATATCGCTGTAAGCTGGGTAGTATGGACTGTCATGGTACTCATTAAGTAAAAGGCTGCAGCCATTAAGGTCATGCCTGATAGATAAACCGGGCGAAAAGGCAGCTTGGCCGCAAAACGCCCTGTGATAATACTTGTCAGCATCATGGCAACCATCATGGGCAGCATGGTATTCCCGGAACCAGTAGCACTTATACCAAGCACACCCTGAAAAAAGAGCGGTAAAAACATCAGCGAGCCAAACATACCAAGACCCATCAGAAAACCGACAATATTGGTAACGACAAATATCTTGTTTTTAAATAAGGCCAGACTTAGCACAGGATCGACTGCTCTTTTTTCCGTCTTGACAAAGAGCAGCCATGAAATTATTGACAGAGCCAGCAAACTAAGAATCTGCCACGATGCCCACTTATATTCTGTCCCGCCGAGATTCAGCCCCAAGAGCAGGCTTACTGTTCCACTGATTAGCCAAGCTACCCCCGCGTAATCTATGACAACCTTATCAGAGCGTACTTTTTCTCCTTGCAGGCCTAAGAAGATTGTAATTACTGCTAAAACCCCAATTGGCAAGTTGATATAAAATACCCATTGCCAGGACGAATAGTCAACAATCCAGCCGCCGATTGTCGGCCCTACAACAGATGACAAGCCAAATAAAGCGCCCATCATGCCCTGCCACTTACCGCGCTGCTCAAGAGGAAAAATATCACCGACGATTGTCATGGCCATCGGCATCATAATACCACCGCCGATGCCCTGCAAGGCCCGAAAGACAATTAGCTGCAGCATGGTAGTACTGGTGCCGCACAGCGCAGACCCTGTCATAAATACAGTTAATCCTGCAATATAAACTATGCGGCGGCCGTAAACATCAGCAATCTTGCCTGCAATTGGCACTACTGTGGTTGATGTCAACATATAGGCTGTTGTCACCCAGGTCATGATGCTAAGTCCGCCCAGTTCGCCGATAATCCTCGGCATAGCTGTGCCGACAACTGTCTGATCCAAGGAAGAAAAAAACAGTGCCAGAAATAGTCCTACTAATAAAAATTTTCGCTGCTTTGCTGCATCCATAATGATAGGCCTTTCTTGTTAATTTAGGAATTAGACTGTTGCTCTCTTTTACAAACTACTGTTTTGCTGCTTAGCTTCCCCATTGCCAGGCCAGCTAGCAGCCAAACAGCAGGTATTCCTATACCCAGCGCAGCCGAAAGTTGCGCCCAGCCTCATCCGCAGGATAAGCCATATGGTATTTTCCCCGAAATTTAGAACGATATTCATAAAAATAACCCCCTATCTGTCAGTAAACAAATAGGGGGTTATTAAACAACTTATCCGCCTTTTAATATCTTCTTGGCGCTTTCATCCTGTACATCTGTAATAAAGGAAATACCAGTCTCCGCCGCTGTTTCCCGGTTAGCAGCAAAAATATCATCACGAGAAATAGCGCTGACCGAGAACTTTCTTGCCCCTGCCATAAATTGTTGCAGGCCGCCTGACAGTTTATCAGCAAGTGTCCAAACACCAATTGCCCCGTAAGGAACTCTTTTCATAGCCTCAGCGCCGACTTTGGCCTGAATATCATAGTATCCGGCAAATATCTCTTCAGGAGTAACACCCATTTCAGCTATGCTGCTCGGGAGTTTATCCCAGTTTCCTGCAACTTTATCCCTGCGTTCAGGATGTAATACTCCTTCAATATTAGCTCCCACAAAGGCGGGAATCATCAGCGCACGTCCCATACAAATCAATTTGCTAAAAGGCGCACCAAGCGCAAGCGCTTTAAAGATATGATCTTCTCTGGCAAGTCCTCCGGCAAGCGCAAAATCAACAACCTTTTGTCCCTTAGCTGCAAGAATATTTGCGTATTCATAAGCTTTAGCATGGAGAAGTATTGACGGCACACCCCAAGACTCCATCATATTCCACGGGCTCATCCCAGTACCGCCGCCCGCGCCGTCTATTGTAAGTAAATCAAGTTTAGCATCAGAAGCAAATTTAATGGCCATAGCAAGTGCTTCCATCCCATAAGCACCTGTTTTTAGTGAAATCTTCTTATAACCAATCTTTCTGAGGTAGGTCACACTATTTATAAAGTCTTCCTGAACCTGATTTATCGAGCTGTATCCCGTATTGCCCAGCCGGCTGTGACGAGCGAAAGATTTAATTGCCCCATGATGATACGATTCCTGTACTTCCTCCTTGGAGGGATCTGGATCAACCACATAACCTCTGTTTTTTAAAAATAATGCGTATTCGAGATTTACAACCTGTATCTCGCCGCCGATATCCTTGGCGCCCTGCCCCCATTTGAGCTCAATCATAACCTTGTCGCCGTACTTTTCGATTACATACTCGGCAACACCATTTCTGGTATCTTCTACATTCATCTGAACAATAATTCCCCCATACCCTTCATAGTACTTAAGGTATGTTTCAATGCGCCTGTCTAACTCAGGAGCTTTTATAATCTTACCATTTTCAATGACTGCTGCTTTATCAATCCCTACTACATTTTCACCGATAACAATCGGAAATCCTACTAAAGCTGCGCCAATTGCAAAGGACTCCCAGTACTTGGCGGCAATAAAGGTTGAACCAAGTGCCCCTGTCATAAAAGGAACACGGCATTTAGTTAAAACCTCATTACCAAAACTTGTCTCTAAACTGACATTGGGAAAGATCGCATCATCAGCAGAATTTGATATACCGTCAGGCAAGCCTTGAGCCCCATAATTGTAGCCCTGAATCCTGAGCGAATTGTATGCAACGCCTACATGAGAGGTATTAGAACTACCTGCAGTAACACACCCAAAATCCCTTGGGTACAACATTTTCCGGCCTCGCACACTGGATAACCATGTTTCACATTTCCCCTGACAATCAGCCCGGCACAACGTACATAACCCTGATTCTGCAGGATTACCCCTGTTGACTGTACCCAATACATCGTTTGCCTTTGGCCATTGTATCATAATTATCATACCTCCTGACTAAACTCTGCATTTATTCTTAAAACATCGTAATAATCCGGTTTGGTAAAATATTACTTGTATACATGTCAAAGGGATAAGTTATTAAATGTCGAATATTAACATATAGCAGAGAGATGGAGTGATAACGGATGAATAAGCCTACCGGAACTACAAACGTTAATAAATGCCACTTTTTTAATATATGTACAGGCAAGACAAATCATGAACAATTAAATGAGCAGCTTCACTTTCTCCAGACCATACTTGACTCAATACCAAGCCCCATTTTCTATAAAGATAAAACCGGCGTGTACAGAGGATGCAATACCGCGTTTGAAACTTACATAGGCCTTGACAGAACAAACCTTATCGGTAAATCAGTCTTTGATATCTCTCCTCAGCCATTAGCACAAAAATATTTTGAAATGGATAACGAACTCTTCGACAACCGCGGCTGCCAGATCTATGAAAGTAAAGTAAAATATGCGGACGGCAGTATCCATGATGTTATTTTTAATAAAGCTACCTACGCGAACACTTCAGGCGAACTTGCCGGACTTGTCGGCACAATGTTTGATGTAAGCAAGCACAAAGCGACAGAACTGGCCTTAAAAGAAACTACAGAAAAACTCAGTCTTATACTCAGCCAAACCGTGCAGGCCATGTCTGCCATCGCCGAGGTCAGAGATATCTATACCGCTGGACATCAAAAGAGAGTAGCTGACCTTTCCTATGCTATCGCCTCTGAACTAGGCCTCCCTGCCCAAACAATTAAAGCCATCAAAACAGCGGCCTTACTTCACGATCTCGGCAAAATATCTATTCCCTCAGAGATACTAACAAAACCAGGCAAGTTGTCTTTTCATGAATTTGAACTTGTCAAAGACCATGCTCAACTTGGCTATGAAATTCTTAAATCTATAGATTTTCCCTATCCGCTTGCCGAAATTGTCCGTCAGCACCACGAACGCATTGACGGTTCAGGTTATCCGCAGGGGCTGAGCGGCGAAAAAATATTGTTAGAAGCCCGGGTAATAGCCGTAGCGGACGTGGTAGAAGCAATATCCTCGCATCGCCCATACAGGCCGGCGCTAGGAATAGATACAGCGATAGCAGAAATTAAACGTCTGCAAGGAATAGCATTTGATGCCAAAGTAGTATCAGCCTGCCTAAGGGTATTTGACAAAGGATATTCACTTGGCTAAATAAAAAGGCTCCGTAAGCAAATGCTTACGGAGCCTTTTATTACTTATTATTATTTGCTGGCTTCTTCAATCGCAACTGCTACAGCTACGCTGGCACCGACCATTGGGTTGTTGCCCATACCGATGAGGCCCATCATTTCAACGTGGGCCGGAACAGAAGAGGAACCGGCAAACTGAGCATCTGAATGCATTCTGCCCATAGTGTCTGTCATGCCATAAGAAGCAGGACCTGCTGCCATGTTATCAGGATGCAGCGTTCTGCCTGTACCGCCGCCAGAGGCAACAGAGAAATACTTTTTGCCTTTTTCGGCAGCTTCCTTTTTGTAAGTACCAGCAACCGGATGCTGGAAGCGGGTCGGGTTGGTTGAGTTACCGGTAATGGAAACGTCAACATCCTCTTTGAACATGATGGCTACGCCTTCTTGCACATCGTCAGCACCGTAGCAGCGAACATTAGCGCGTTCGCCATTAGAATACTTAGTTTCTTTTACTACTGATAATTTATTAGTATAGTAGTCATACTGTGTTTGCACATAAGTAAAACCGTTGATGCGGGAAATAATCTGCGCAGCATCTTTACCAAGGCCATTGAGGATAACTTGCAAAGGTGCGGTTCTAACTTTATTGGCAGATCTAACAATTCCAATGGCCCCTTCAGCGGCAGCAAAGGATTCGTGACCTGCTAAAAAGGCAAAGCATTTGGTTTCTTCTCTTAAGAGCATTGCTGCCAGGTTGCCATGACCGATACCTACTTTACGGCTGTCGGCAACAGAGCCGGGAATACAGAAGGCCTGCAGTCCTTGACCAAGTGTTTCAGCGGCATCAGCTGCTTTGGTATTGCCTTTTTTAATGGCAATAGCTGCGCCCAGCGTATAAGCCCAGCAGGCGTTTTCAAAACAAATGGGCTGAATGCCTTTTACAATACTATGTACGTCAATGCCTTTAGCATCGCAAATTGCTTTGGCATCATCCAGCGATTTGATATCATACTTTTTCAATACTTCATTAATACCGTCTATACGGCGTTCATAGCCTTCAAACGTTGTCATTATTCCTCATCCTCCCTATGATTACTCGTGTCTTGGATTGATTACTTTCGCGGCTTCATCAAAGCGGCCATATTTGCCTGTGGCTTTTTTAACAGCTTCGTTAGCATCCATTCCCTTTTCAATCATTTCCATCATTTTGCCGAGATGCACAAACTGATAGCCGATGATTTCACTATTTTCATCAAGGGCAATACGAGTAACATATCCTTCAGCGAGCTCGAGATATCTTGGTCCTTTTTCCAAAGTACCAAACATTGTGCCAACCTGGCTTCTAAGACCTTTACCCAAATCTTCGAGGCCAGCACCAATCGGTAGTCCACCTTCAGAAAAAGCCGTCTGGCTGCGGCCATAAACGATCTGCAAAAATAGCTCGCGCATGGCTGTATTAATTGCGTCACATACTAAGTCAGTATTTAACGCTTCTAGGATTGTTTTACCAGGGAGAATTTCTGAGGCCATCGCTGCAGAATGAGTCATACCTGAACAGCCAAGGGTTTCAACAAGTGCTTCTTGAATAACACCATCTTTAATATTCAAGGTAAGCTTACAGGCACCCTGCTGCGGAGCGCACCAGCCAACACCATGTGTCAAGCCATTTACCTCTTTAATTTCTTTTACCTTGGTCCATTTTCCTTCCTGCGGAATAGGAGCAGATCCATGGTTTGCCCCTTTGGCAACCTTGCACATTGACATAACTTCAGTTGAATAAATCATCTTTTCTCTCCTCTCTGCTAAAAAACAAAAAACTCCTACTAGCACGACACTAGTAGGAGTCATCACCGCTAGCAAACGGATATATAGCGAACCCCATCGCCTATAGGTATACCCATATTATAGCAATCAAGACCGAACAAGGTCAAGCGTAACCGCAAATTTTTATATGTATACATTACCCCTGCCTTTTGTCTTATCTCTTTCTTATTAGAACTACTTTTGTTTGGGAATCACAATACTGTCTGTCATTAATTGGCTGCCTTCTAAGGGAACCTGCCTAAATATTTCATCATGAGAATTATGATCTTTTACAGGGCTATTACTCAAGGCCTTACGATAGTGAATAAAAGCGCCTTTTGTTCCACATTCCGGACAATACGTATTATCACTCCGATGCCGGTTAGCCTTCCAGGAAAACAAATTAAAATGCAGCCCGCAGCTCTGACAAATAAACCCGTTGACAAATACTCCCTCTCGCTCTTTTTCCTTAACCCCCACTGGCTTAGTTTCAGGCACACTCACTAGTTGATTTTCTTGCTTTACAGTCATAATCTAACCTCCTCAAAAGATAATCACTTTCTTTGCGCTTAGGGTAGCTAGAATCTACAATACTATAATCACTATTTAGTCACTTTTTAATTATTTCCTGCTGACCTTGCTGAAATTCTTACATTTCTCTCCAATAAACACCGTGCCTGTTTTTGTTTCAATTAAAATAACAAGGAAGCCTTTCACCGTTTTCAGCAAAAAGCTTCCTTGTGTTCTATTTTTATCTTACCCTGAAAAATTCTAATAACCACTGCATAAAATCCGGAACAAAGGTAGAGATAAGCAGCATAACGGTCAAAACAATCAATACAACAGTAAATATCCAGGCCACAACATTATACCATTTTGAATTGGCGTATTTCCCCATGATATTAACGTTGCTGGCGATAAGCACCATAAATATAAGAATAGGCGGTAATAATACACCGTTAACAACCTGTGAGGCCAGCATAATTTTATATAACGAAAGATCCGGCCATAACACCAGGCCCGCCCCGAGGACAATCAAGGCTGTATATAACCCATAGAAGATAGGCGCCTCTTCGTAGGATTTGCTAACGCCGCGTTCAAAGCCCAAGGCTTCACACACAGCATAGGCGGTGCTGAGCGGCAGTACAAAAGCAGCCAGCATCGATGCCCCGAGTAGACCAAAAGCAAACAACATAGAGGCATATTGACCAGCCAGTGGCGCTAAGGCCATCGCCGCATCCTTCGCTGTTTCAATCGAGACATCATTTACATACAAGGTAGCGGCTGTGGCTACGATAATAAAAAAGGCAATTAGGCCGGTAAAAAAGGAGCCGATCAGCACATCCCACCGTGTATAAATATAATCTTTGGCAGTAATTCCTTTATCAACTACCGAAGCCTGCACATAGAATTGCCCCCATGGCGTAATCGTCGTACCGATAACCCCGATGGCCATCATTAGGAACTCGGCATCAGCGGAAAAGCTAGGGGTAATCGAGGCTTTCATGACTTCACCCCAGGGCGGATTAACCATTATACCAGACACTACATAACTAAAAAAGGTTAAACATAGTACAAAAAATATTTTTTCAGTTCGTTCATAACTGGCCTTCAGCACCAGCCACCAGACTAAAAGCCCTGCCAGCGGCACTGAAATATATTTACTAACGCCAAAAATCTCAAAGCTTGTGGCAATACCGGAAAACTCGGAGGCTGTTGTGCCCAAGTTGGCTACCAAGAGAACAATCATGGCAAAAAATGTCCACTTTACACCATACTGCTCCCGAATCAAATCAGATAAGCCGCGGCCTGTCACCGCCCCAGTCCTGGCGGAAATCTCTTGCGCTACAGCCAGGCACACGGTACTAACGAACATGGTAAATAACAGTGCATAACCGTATTTGGCCCCAGCAGCAGCATATGTTGCAATACCGCCTGCATCGTTATCGGCAAAAGCAGTAACAATCCCTGGTCCCATAACTGCAAAAAACAAACCAAACCGTTTCCAAAAACTATTAAGCGTATTCATATTAGTGCCCCCGTCCTGCCCACTGGGTAATGTTAAACCATGCATACCCATCAGACCTAGTACGTTCCGGTATCAATATATACAAAATATCATCAACCGTAATAATCCCCTGCATCACTTGCTCGTCATCAACCACCGGCACAGCCAAAAGGCCGTATTTTCTAAATACGTCGGCAACTTTAGCATGATCATCATCAGGCTGAACAGTTACCACTTTGGTATTCATCAGTTCTCCTAAAGTTGCCTCAGGCGAAGCCACAATGAGTTCACGCAGCGATAATACCCCCTGCAGATGTTCTGCTTCATCGGTAATAAAGAGATAATAAATAGTCTCGGCGGCCGGCGCTAATTTTCTAAGGCGGTTAATCGCCTGGTCAGCGGTAAGAAGGCTTGAGAAACCGATAAACTCAGTTGTCATAAGCGCGCCTGCTGTATCCTCTTCATACTGCATGAGTTCGCGAACTTCTTCAGCATCGTCTGTTTCCATGGCTTGCAAGAGTTCTTCTGATTTTTCATCAGAGAGTTCCCCTAAAATATCTGCTGCTTCATCAGGCGGCAGATCCTCTAAGAGATCAGAGGCCCGTTCGGTATCAAGCTGCTCAATAATCTCGACTTGCGTGTCAAGATCCATTTCCGCCAAGGCATCTATTGCCTGCTGATCATCTAAGTTATCAATAAAGTCAGCCCGATGGCGATAGTCAATTTCTTCAATTAAATCCGCAATATCAGCCGGATGCAATTTCTCAAACTGCTGTTTATCCCGATTGAGCTGAAGGTTTGATGTTCTTTTTTCCAGCGGCTTCATATATTGCAGTCCGAGCAGCTTGTTTTCAAACCGCTTAAATAAAAATTCTAGTCCCAGCCGCCGAAACAATCCGCGAATTCCGGTATCAACCGCCACTAAAACCATGGCGCTTTCCCCCGCCTGAGAAATCCAGGAGAGTGTAATATCATTGACCCGCACCAGTTTTGAGCCCTGCAAATCAATAATTTGTTTATCTAACAACCATTTACTAATATATATTTCTTTTTCGAGCAAAGGCACGGTATGCTTAGCATCAAAGGTTATATTGAGGCGTATGCCTTTTTCGTCGCAGCCGGCAATAAACCGTACCGGAATGAGCTGCGGCAGTTTTCGGGCATACTTTAAGCCCACTACCACAGGCGAAACTCCATCCCAGCGTACTGCCATATCCTTAACCCAGCCAATCCGGCAATTTCCCGCATCATAAATGGGTTTACCAAGAAGCTGGCTGAAATAATATTCACCTAAAATCTTTACGGCATGCATAGTATCACTCCTTTTTCTTTGGATTCCGGCCGCTATCTGCCAGTTTAACTACTATGTTGTTATTATCTCGCTCAGGGCCATCATCCATGGCGCTCACCTCCTAGTATAAGATATTAAAAAGACCTTCCAAATGGAAGGTCGTACTGCTTAAAAGCAATAAAAAAACAAACCTCCCTCTCGTTTGAGCTTTAGCACTGCACAACGTAGAGTCTTACTCAGCCACCTTAGATAAAACCTTAAACCGGTAATAACTGTTCTACCCATTGGCGTCTTTCGACGTTTCCGGGCAGTGGCCTGTATTTGTGCAGGAGCCTCACCTAACGGGATGCTATTAAATTCATCTATAATACTATTATGTTTACTTTAACCTGTCAAGATTATACATGTTAACTTTTTGTTAATCCGACAAATTTCTTTCCAATCTTAGGGCCAGTCTGTTAAGGGTTCAATCGGCGAAAGGACTTTCTTTCAGTGGTAACTGCCAGAGAAGCCCTTTTCTACACACCCAATTTTGATTACTAACACCAAATTTCCATTTGCTACAATTTTTGAGCCAAGCCAACAAGTTCTTTACTGTTCCTTTGTATGCCTTCCAGCATACTGGCAATACTTTGCACGGCTGCCGCTTGTTCCTGGATAATCCCGCTGTTTTCCTGAGTATTTTGGCTGACTTCAATCACAGTTGTACTAATTCTGTTTAGAATATCATGAATCTTGTTTACTGATTGATTGGTATCATCGGACAATTTCCTAACTTCATCAGCCACAACGGCAAAACCGCGACCTAACTCTCCCGCCCGAGCCGCTTCAATCGCAGCATTAAGGCCCAGTAAATTGGTTTGTCCAGCCACCCGTTTAATCATTGCCAATATCTCAGTGGAACTACTGATATCATGATCGGCTTTACTTGATATTTCGGTGGCATGCTCTCCAGCAACAGCCAATTGCTCCGACATGGTCGTCAGCTGCTTGATAGCATCCGAAGCCTGTGCAATGTCATTATTCATTTTCTGGATAGAATTAAGAATCATAATACGAGCTTGGTTATCATTTAGTTTAGACTTGATTAGTCCAGCAGCAATTTTAGCGACAGGTTCAACAACTTCCATCTTGCCAGCAATCCCAAATGTCCCAATTTTACTGGCTCCATCTTTGATTACTAAATGAATTCCCGCCTTCAGTTTACCATCGCTGGCGGCTTGATCTTCTTCACTGATTACAATGGAGTCGATATTGGAATTCATAATTTTTACTGAACCGCTGTGAATAATTCCGTTGCGGGTACGGGCTGAATCCGCGATAATTTTCCCGGTAGTATCACATACAATAGTATGAAACCCGGTTTGTGCAAGAATAAAATCGACAATTTTTTCGGCGATAGCTTGGTCAATTTCCATAAAACTCACTCTTCCTTCTGCTTATTGATACGAACAAAGATTATGTGAGTTTATTTCTATGTCGAAATTGAGGTTTCCTTTAATTATATTCAAATTGCAGTATATAATTTTTGAAACAAGGGGACAGACGAATTGTTTCCTCCGGCTACTAAGGAAAATCGTGCATAGTACGCCGGAAACAAAGTGTCTGTCCCCCTGTTTCTTCAGAATCGGCCCTTCGACATCATTCTTT
This sequence comes from Pelosinus sp., assembly GCA_021372375.1. Taxonomy (GTDB): domain Bacteria; phylum Bacillota; class Negativicutes; order Propionisporales; family Propionisporaceae; genus JAJFUN01. The sequence continues at coordinate 18,995 of JAJFUN010000017.1, forward strand.
GGCAAACTTCTTTCTGTTGCCTTGGCTACTCGCAATCTGTCGACCAATCCCCTGAATCTTGCCGGTGATACACCTCCGACAATGGGCTGGAGTATCATTCATGCATATTTTCCCAGGATATAAGGCATACAACTTACGGTATTCCCCTTCGGTCACGTTCGGCATCACCACATTGGCCCCGCTTTGCAGGCCAATTATCCGTCCATTCTTATTTAGTGTCTCCATGGCAGTCGTGGCAGGAATATTAATATCAGGCAGTACTAGGCGAATAATGGCCATCACGCGGCGCGCTAGTTCAAAAGTTCCCCCAGCCTCACCGGCGAGCGGCGTATCCTGATTGGGGATAAACGGCCCAATGCCAATCATATCCGCATCTATTGCTTTAAAAAACAAAATATCATCAGCCAGCATTGCCAGAGTTTGCCCAGGCAGTCCGACCAGGCAGCCTGTCCCCACTTCATAGCCTAGCAGCTTTAGATCATTTAAGCACCTGAGACGATTTTCAAGACTCATACCTGGATGCATATTTTTATATAATTCACTGTTTGTTGTTTCGATACGGAGTAAATAACGATCCGCCCCGGCTCTTTTATACGCCCGGTATTCTTCGGTAGTTTTTTCGCCGATACTTAAGGTTAAAGCTAGATCTAGTTTCTTAATTTCGCGGATAATATGCTCCATTTTAGGGGCTGTATAATAGGCGTCCTCCCCTGATTGCAACACTAATGTCTTATAGCCGTAACCAGCCGCCTTGCGGGCCAAATCCAATATAGTTTCCGGTTCCATACGATACCTTTTTAAATTTTTATTAGCGCCCCTCAGACCACAATACCGACATGTCCGGCCGCAAACATTCGAAAATTCAATAAGCCCTCTGAGATGTACCTCATCACCCACATACTTTTGGCGCACGGCGTCAGCAGCTGCCGCCAATTCCTCGTCAATTGCCGGAACTTCCAGTAAAGCGATAATTTCTTGTTTCGTCAATGCATGCTGCATTTTTGCTTTTTCTATAATCTCAATCATGCTAGCCACCTCTGATTGCCTAAATTATAAACATTATCTCATAACAACCTATGCATTGCATCTTTTATTTTGATTTTTGGTACATACTACATCTATACTGTAAAACGGAGGCAGCACTATGGAACGTTTTATCCCCAAAAGAGCTTTTTTTGAACCTAGGGCCCTTGATTATCCAATTGGCGAAAAAATTTATAAAGAGTTACTAAGCTTACATATCCCCATTCAAATGACCAGCTCACATAACCGCGTCAGCGCTCTCACCGGACTAACATCCAGACAAGCTTACCGTGAAGCTAAACAGACTTTGGTAGTGGGCGTAAAAAAGACTACTACTTTTGCTCCCTGCAAACCGTCCGCGCACTACCAACTTCCTTTAAATACCAGTTGTCCAGGCATGTGTGAATATTGTTATCTAGCCACAACTTTAGGTAAAAAACCTTATGTACGCCTCTATGTAAATATTGAAGAAATACTAAATAAAACCGCAGCCTACATAGAAAAAGCAGCGCCCAAGGTTACCATTTTTGAAGGAGCGGCTACCTCTGACCCCATTCCCACCGAATATCTAAGCGGCCTTTTAAAAACCACGATCGAATTTTTTGGCAGAAACCCTTTAGGCCGATTTCGCTTTGTTACCAAACACACCGATATTGAATCCTTACTCACCGCCGAGCATAGCAAACATACCACGTTTCGCTTCAGCCTAAACTGTGAGCATATCATCGCCGCATACGAACACCATACAGCCCCCATGCTAGAGCGGATCCAAGCCGCAAGCCAAGTAGCAGCAGCCGGATATCCGCTCGGCTTTATTATTGCTCCTGTTTTTTCTTTTCCCGGCTGGCAAGCGGAATACCAAAAACTATTTGCCACGCTGTCCCAAAACCTCCCGGCTAGCGCCCAAAGTCAGCTAACCTTTGAATTTATTACACATCGCTTTACACTGCGGGCCAAAAATAATATTCTAAGCCTATTTCCTGAAACCACACTCCCCATGGAAACCGAAAATCGTCAGTTTAAATACGGTCAATTTGGCTATGGCAAATATATTTATGATAAACAAATGATGAGTGAAATCAAAGAATTTCTCTATGAGCAGACCGTAAGCTTTTTTCCAGCGGCTAAAATTGATTACTTTGTATAACGTAAATAAAATGGCGACCAATGGCCGCCATTTATTTTGGAGGATCAATACTACATTCTAACAGTAACTACCGCTTGCAGTCTTCAGCTTTTTCCTGGCACTTTTTACAGCCGCCAGCCAATTCGCGACTAAACTCCAAGTTTTTGTTCTCCTGTTGTTTGCGCTCTTGTTTGCGGTTTTCTTTTTTCATGCGCTTATCACCTCCGCTGTTAGTATATACACACCAACAGCCATCATACATGGTTATAATTGCAAATGTTATTCTGCGTCTTTTTTAGCTGGTTCTGCATTTTCACATCTGCCACATAAATGCGGTAAACTATCACATACTGCTGAATCTGCTGCAGAGCACTGCTGACAAATCTCTATATTATCCATCTCTACACCCCCATTTTTTAAACTTCTATACTAGTAATAATACCTATATGTCTTATTCCCATTATTATCCCATTTTAAACAATGGTTATTTATATGTACCAACTAGTATTATCATATTTATAAAATATGCCTTTTTATAAAAATTGTCAACACATACCATTTAAAAGTATATACTAATACAATATGTCGAAACGTAAAACAAACACACCCCGCCCTTCGGGCACCCCTCTCTAGAGGGGAATTTTAAACCTTTGCCTATTATAAAAGTAATAACCATAAAAAACGGGGTGCTTCTTCTTAAGAAGCACCCCGTCACCATTTACTCCTAATCATACCTTCAAGCCTAATTCCCTCATAACTTCTAATAGCTTTGCGGTGTCAACCGGCTTAGCGGCAAAAGCCTCACAGCCTGTTTCAAATGAATTGAAGACAGTTTCTTTATCATTTAGTGCAGTAATCATAATAACTTTGGCCCTAGCTTCATCCTTAACCTTCTTTTGCCGCTCCAAATCACGAATGGCCTGTAAAGCCTTAATTCCATCGACTCGCGGCATCATAATATCCAAACAAATGAGGTCATAAGGATGCCCTAAATCCCAGGCGGTAAGAAATGCCTCAACGACTTCCAGGCCATTAACCGTAAGATCACATTCCCCATACGCAGACATTATTTTGTATAAATATTTTCGGCTGGCTAAATCATCTTCAGCAATCAGAATCCTCATGACAATTCCCCCATTTTTTTCAAATTGTTAATCTCGCCCTCAAGAAGCTGTATGAGCTCGGAAATTTCCGCAAGGCTACTTTTGCGGGCCGCCAGTTCGAGCCGAAAACTAAGTCTTCTAATCGTCTTTTCCCCTGCTGCTGCCTCTTTCAGAGTATGAGCTGTTTGCTCTATCAATAAAAAGTCACCTTTTTGATATACTTCCTGGAGCCGTGCAAAATTCAAGCAAATTTTTTCTATAACAAAGGTGGGCTCCACTTCCTGCAATGATCCTGTACCGGCTAGAATGCCCGCTGAGCCTAAATCACGCAGTATTTTATCAATACGCGAGTTTTCCAGTACTTTCTCTATCGTCAGCAAAAGTTCGCTTATATTGACTGGCTTGGCTAAATATCCATCCATCCCGGCCCGCAAAAAACGCTCACGGTCGCCGGCTAACGCATAGGCTGTAAAGGCGATAATCGGTATATGCTCTGTTGTACCACTTTCTTTTTGCCGAATTTGTCTGGTAGCTTCCACTCCATCCATTTCAGGCATTTGGATATCCATTATGACTACATCAACGTTTTCGTTTGCCAAAACTTCTAATGCTTCCCTGCCATTATTGACAGTTTTAAGAATATACCCCTTTTCCTGCAGCATAAGCTGGATTACCCTTTGATTAATTTTATCATCCTCAGCCAGCAATACAGCAAGCGGCTCCTCATTTTTTTTCTTTTCTCTACATAATACTGCATCTTCCACAATGGTACCGCCAGGGGCAAGCTGAATGGTAAAATAAAAGGTACTGCCTGCGCCCTTTTGACTTTCTACCCAAATACGACCGCCCATCAGTTCAACAAGCTGTTTTGAAATAGCAAGACCCAGACCTGTACCTCCATATTTGCGGGTAAGCGATCCATCGACCTGACTAAAACTTTTAAACAAATAGGGTTTATCTTCCTCTGCTAAGCCAATCCCGGTATCACTTACAGCAAACTCTAATTCCAGTCCAGCTGCAGTAGAGGTTACCTTACGAATAGCAACAGTTACTACACCCTGCTCTGTAAATTTAATGGCATTGCTGATTAAATTATACAGTATTTGTCCCAGTCGATTGGCATCACCCTTTAATACCTGCGGCAAATCAGGCGGCATCTGGCACTCTAACCGCACACCTTTTTCCTCAGCTTTAACAGCATACATGCGCACCGTTTTTTTCACAGTCTGCTCAATATTAAAAGGAACCTTACTAATCACCAGTTTACCTGCTTCCAGTTTGGAAAAGTCCAAAATATCATTAATTACATTAAGCAGTGACTGGGCGCAGCTTTTGGCAATCATGAGATTCTCTTGCTGCTCCGCGGTCAAAATGGTATTTATCGTTAAATCAATCATGCCCAGCATACCATTTAGCGGGGTTCTTATCTCATGACTCATATTCGCCAAAAATTGACTTTTTACTTGATTGGCAAATTCAGCCGCCTCTTTGGCTGCTAACAGTTCCTCAAGCGTCTGCCGATACTCGGTAATATCAGAAACTAACAGGAGTACATAGCTAGAATCATTTTCAAAAAAAGGGACGGCATTAAAACGAAACCATCTTACTGTCGGCGTGCGATTACTGAGAACTGTAAACCTTATCTCCATGTCTCGTGTGCTTTCGCCACATTGAGCGGCTTGCGTGACTGCTTGCCTTATCTTACAGGTTGTGCACGCCTTACTAGAGCCGCAAGGGCCAGTGCTGCAATTAATACAATTTAAAACCTGGCCCAGCGCATGTTCAAAGATCTGTTTGTTCTCTGGCAAAAATTTCTCCAGCACATAAGTATTTGCTTGTTTAATGATGCATTTTTGATCAACAATTACCATGCCGATTGGTGCAGCATTAAAAATAGTTTCCAGATTTTTTTGCTTATGTAAGACAGCTTCCTCAGCCAGACGCAGCCGTCTAATATCACGAAATACCGCAACAGCCCCGGTAATTTTTCCGTGCTCTAGGACCGGTGAAATTTTGGCTGATATATAAAACTCCGACCCCAGCTTAGTCACAATGACCGTATCCTTAGGCAGTCCGGTAGACGGCTCTCCTTGAAGTATCCTGGCAAATGGACTAGGCACAATGTTTTTGGTTTTTGCATGGATAATGCAAAAAATAGTCTCAACAGACTGCCCCATACTTTCCTCAAGAGACCAACCGGTTATTTTTACTGCAGCGTCATTAATAAAGGAAATTTTGCCGAGAGCATCCGTGATAATTAAACCATCGCCAATGCTTAGTAAGGCCGAATTAAGCTTCTCGATTCTCGCCTTAAGCTTAGTGTACTTTGCACCCCACTGACTATTGCCTAGTCTTTGCACCGCATCCACCCCAATTGCCTGCTAATACTTACCGAAATCCTGGCTACCAAGCGATATTTTAGGCCGGCTGGCGGCATCTTTTTGATATGTATTGCCTCCTGCATCCATCTTTCCCGGTATATCCCCGAAACTTTGATTATCAATACCGGTATGCTGGGCTTTTTTTAGCTTAAAATCACCTACCATGCCCCGCAGCATATGGGCCTGGCTGGATAATTCCTCACTGGCTGCCGCACTTTGCTGGGCTGTCGCGGAATTGGTCTGTGTAACCTGTGACACTTGCATAATGCCCTGATTAACCTGAGAAATAGCGGTAGCCTGCTCGTTTGAAGCACTAGCAATGCCGTCAACTAAAGCGGCCACCTTGGCAACCCCGTCTGCTATATTATTTAAAGCATCTGCAGTATCTTTAGCAATTCTTCTGCCATCATTGACCTTTTTAATCGAGCCCTCAATCATTTCCGTTGTTTCTTTAGCCGCATTAGCACTGCGCGCTGCTAGATTCCGCACTTCTTCCGCGACTACCGCGAAACCCTTGCCGTGTTCACCGGCTCTGGCTGCTTCCACAGCTGCATTAAGCGCCAAAATATTTGTTTGAAAGGCAATTTCATCAATAACCTTAATAATTTTGGAAATATTGGCGGAAGAATCATTAATCTCTTCCATGGCGCCAAGCATTCCCTGCATTTGTGTATTGCCGGAATCTGCATCGGCCTTGGCCTTTACCGCCAAAGCATCAGCCTCGGTGGCATTCTTGGCATTTTGTTTGGTTTCGGCGGCAATCTCCTCCATGGACGCTGACAATTGCTCAACTGAGCTGGCCTGTTCAGTAGCGCCTTGCGACAAGGCCTGACTGGAATCAGAGACCTGCCGTGAGGCTGCCGCAACCTGGTGGGCCGAAGTATTGATATTCTGGAGCACTTCATTGATGTTTGCCGCCATTTTCCGAAAGGCTTCGGCTAATCTGCCAATTTCATCTGTACTATGAATAGCAAGCTCTACATTAAGATTATTTTCCGCCATCTGCTCGGTAACCATCACTAACTTACCAATGGGTCTGCTAATACTGCGGGCAATCGCAATACCTAGAATAAAAGCGACCATAACAGCCGATAAAACAATCAAGATCATACTCCGTACAGCCGCATTTGTCTGGTCAGTAGCCTTTTCCGATTCGCTATGACCAGTAGCTATATTGTATTCCATAATCTGATCAATATCATCATTGATAACCGCCGCCAGTTTAGCACCTTCCTCTGAAATAGGCACGTTGACATTACTAAGCTCCAAATTTATTATGTTTTCCTGGATTGGCTCATATTTGATAAGATCAGCTTTTAGCTTTTCCACTAATTTTTTTTCTTCCGCCGTACTTACTGTCTTTTCATATTTAACTATATTTTCCTTAATAGCTTTATTCAATTCCTTAATCTTAGCCGCACAAGTACTTTTATTATTCTGTAACCGGATATCACGCAAACTTGTTCTAACCTTTTGGTAATCGATTGCAATACGTCCGATTACCCCCAGCGATGCACCATAATCTTCATATAAAGCGGAATACTTTGTATCAATTCCCTTGATGTTGTTAATGCCTATAAACCCGACAATACCGGCCAAAGCCGCTACCAAGATAAAACTGCCCACTAATTTTACCGCTATTTTCATATTATAAAACCACTGCATACCATTATCCCCCTTTGATATATTGTGATTAACATGTACTTATAGCAAAATGGCTCATGTCACCTATAAATAAGCGTTCATGAAGCCATCCACATCTAATATCAGACTAATATTTCCGTCCCCCAGCAAAGTACACCCAGCCAAACCGCGCACCTTCTTAATATAACTGGGCAAGGCTTTTACCACTACTTGCTGCTGTCCTAGCAGCTCATCGGCAAAAATGCAAAAACCCTTACCGTTATTTTCGACCATAATAGTAATGCCTGCATACATATCCGTAATAGCCTGGTTAATTTTATAAATATCATAAAGCCTGAGCACAGGATAACATACGCCGCGAATAATGGTCATTTCATTCCCTTCGGTATCAATAATAACATCGCCAGGTTTTGCCCGAAAAGATTCGCGTATGGCAGTTGTAGGAATGGTATAACGAGAGTGTCCAACTTTAATCGTCATGCCATCAATAATGGCTAACGTCAAGGGAATACGAATGGATATAACAGTGCCCTCACCAGGAGTACTGTCTACCTGGATACTGCCGCCAATTTTTTCGATATTCTTGGTAACTACATCCATTCCAACCCCACGTCCCGATAGCTCTGTCACTTGATCTTTAGTAGAAAATCCAGGTAAAAATATATATGAATAAATTTCTTTATCTGTAAGCTCATGCTCTTGTTTGTTAGTCAGGCCATTTTCCCAGGCTTTCTTTAGAATTTTTGCTCGATCTAAACCTTTGCCGTCATCCTTTACAATAATCCACACTTCACGCCCGGCATTTTTTGCTTCCAAAGTGATTTTTCCTGCGGCTGGTTTTCCCTGGTCTTGCCGCTCGGCTGGAGACTCAATGCCATGATCCACTGAATTCCGGATTAAATGCATCAGCGGGTCTGAAATATTTTCAATAATATTCTTATCTACCTCTGTTTCTTCGCCGACAATTTCGAGCTCTACCTCTTTTGCTAGTGCTTTGCTGGCATCGCGCACAATCCGATTCATTTTGCGAAAAGTAGGCGCGAGAGAAACCATGCGGGTAGACATGACAATATTCTGCAGCTCCGAAGTTATTTTTTTTAGCTGCCTGGCGGCTTTATGATAGTTACTCAGTGGAAGTCCCTCAAGCTCCGGGTTTTGCGTAACCATAGCTTCTGCGATAACTAATTCGCCGACAATGTCCATTAGCTTGTCAAGCTTGTCCACATTCACACTAATGAAACTGGCTAAATGACTGCCGCTCTCGCTTTTTACCGGCTTTTTAGTAAGGTGCTCAGGCATTTTGACGTTATCAGCTAACTCTGCCTGTGCTGGTATCTGCGCTAGCGGTATTTCCTGCAAATCCAGGCGCGCTAAAAAGGCAGTTTGCCCAAAAAAACTGCGAATTTCCTCAATTGAGCTTGCTGAATTAAAATGAATGGTAAAACCATCCCTTTGAATAACTTGGGCCGATTCAGCATTAGCGATAATATCTTCAGGCACATACACAATATCACTGGCCAATTCCTGGAGATGATGCACAATGGTAAAGGCTCTTACATTTTCCATCTCACAGTCTGCTTCAAAGAAAATAATGGCTTGGTAACTCTTCGCCCCAGCTATAGGCTGTTTTTCGGCAGCAATATAGAACTTTTGCGGCTCTGTCTGTTTAGGTGCTTCTTTTTTGGGTGCCTGCGTGCTTCCTTTTAGTTCCTCTAGAAAAACCCGCACAGCATTAATTAATTCGGTCGCATCGCTATCTTCGCGTTTTCCGTTTTGAATTTCATCCAGCTCGGTTTTTATGTAATCAATACAGGACAATATAATATCGGTAAGACGTGAATGATTAAACTCAGCCGGCTTTTCTTCCCTAATAAAGAAAAATAAGTCCTCCGCCGAATGGGCTAAGGTAGAAATATTTTTAAAGAGCATCATCGCTGATGAGCTTTTAATTGTATGCATGATTCGAAAGATTTTGTTAATTGATTCTACCGAAAATCCCGTTTCTTTTTCATTGTTCAAAACTTCCTCTTCGAGTTGTTCGATTAACTGCACCGATTCAAAAATAAACATTTCTAACATGGGCTCACGATATGCATCATCAGACATAAAAACACCTCACTATTCTAAATTATCAAGATGCTGAAAATTCAGCCTCCTTTCCTTGTACTATAAAAAAACAAATAGCAGTCCTGCGTATTGCCGAATATACTACTATTTGTTGAAAATATTACCTTTATATATTAAATTTTAGGACCTCTCTGCTACATCTGTCAATAGATTTTAAAATTTCACATACTTTTCATATTGTTAAGTTCTAAAGAACCAGCGGTCGTTGGTTCTTTTTTGATATTACAGAGCTGCGAAAGCAGCATTCCCATCATCATGAGCACACAGCCAATCAGCTCAACAACCGTCAAACGCTCGCCTAACAGTAAGTAGCCGCCCAGCGCCGCAAATACTGTTTCCATACTGAGAATAATTGCCGCATGCGCCGGCTCGGCCTGTTTTTGCCCGACAATCTGCAAGGTATAGGCAATACCGACAGAACAAAATCCGCCGTACAAAATGGGGACAGCCGCCCCCATAATACCTGCTATTGTCATAGTTTCGAGACAAAGCGCTGTCACTAAACTTAAGAAAGAACAGGTAACAAATTGATAAAAAGCCAGTTCCAGGCTGTCTATCTCCGAAAAATGGTCGATCCACAAAATATGCAGCGTCCAAAAGCAGGCTCCAATAACTTCTAAGATATCACCGTATGATATAGTAAAACCCTCTTTGACACAAAGAAGATATAAGCCGCTAATGACAAGAACTGAACCAAACCAAGTGCTTCTACCAGCTCGCTGCCCCAAAAATATGCCGGCAATCGGTACTAAAATTATATATAGACAAGTTACAAAGGCGGCTTTGCCTGCTGTTGTATAAAGCATGCCGATTTGCTGCAGCGACGCCGCAATAAATAAAATAAGCCCGGCGGCGGTACCAACCTGCCAGCTTTTCCAGCCTTGATGAGCCTTAACTGCAGCTTTACGTGATCTAAAAAACACCAGCAGCGGAATTAAGGAAAGCGCCCCAAGCGCAAAGCGAATTCCATTAAAACTATATGGTCCAAGATAATCCATACCTACTCGCTGCGCCACAAAAGCAAAACCCCAAATCAACGCAGCTAACAGCAATAATAAATTTGCGCGTAATTTCATATATAATCTCCTAAAATAATAATACTTTTTATTGTAACCTTTTCTTGCTGCGCTGTAAATAAAGTAACGTGTATACTAACCTGCATAAAACATAAGTCAGCATTTCCCCACACCACTGGTTTATTTCCCTAAAACAAACCCTTGACGTTTGACCCTAAACGTGCGAACATAATGAATTGAACTATTTAATTGGAGATGATTCTATTGAAAAAAATAAAAATTCCTACCTGGCGCTCAGTTTTGAGCACTGTTGTTTTTTTGATAGCTGCCATAAGTGTCAGTAATTATTCCGGTCTTACGCAAACTCTCTTTCCCGAGTCGTCCGTCACCGTCACAGCTATGCCTGTCAGTACACTTAGTAAACCAGTGCAATTAGTACTATCCGGTGCGGTAGAAGGGGCCAATTCAGCTGTCATCACCGCCGAAATTTCCGGGCAAATTACCGAAGTAAACGTAAAGGAAGGGCAAACAGTAACCCCCGGACAATCACTGATTAAAATTCAAGGCACAAGTACAAACACTGTTCAGGCACAGCCCGTGCCACAGATCATTCCGGTCCAGCCAAATCCGGAAATCATTGCCGAGGCCGAGGCCAATTATAACGCACTGGCCAAACAATTTGACCGTTATCAAAAGCTCCTGGACCAAGGCGCAATTGCCCGTCGTCAAGTAGATGATTTGGCGCTCCGCTTAGACGCCGCCAAGGAAGCGCTGGAAAACGCTAAAAGCACCGCAGACATGCCGCCTGCCGCAGCAAGCACCCCTAGTGAAGCAGCAGTGCAAAATAGCTTGGCCAATCTGACCTCAGCCGTTCCAGGAGTTGTTAGAAGCCTTACCGCTGCGCCAGGTGCAGCCGTGCAGACAGGACAGCCGCTGCTTGTTGTAGATAGCGGCAGTGATGTGCAGGTAAGTGTTCAGCTAGCCCAAAAGGATTTGTATGCCGTTCATTCCGGCACGCCAGTCGAAATATTTTTAAACGAAAGCCCCGAACAAATCATTGCCGGACAAATTCAAGGTATTTTCCCGCAAGCCGGCCCTGCTGGCACCTTTTTTCGCACGCAGATTCGCATCGATAATTCTGCAATTCTCTTGAAATCAGGCATGACTGTCAAGGTTCGGATTAATACGCCGAATTCCGCCCCGGTACAAGCCGTCCCCGTCACCGCCATCAGACAGGATCAAAGTGAGGACTATATTTATATAGCCGTTAACGGCAAAGCTGTCCGTCAGCCGGTAACCATTGGTGATAAGATTGGGGAATTTGCCGAAATCACTTCGTCACTGCCTGAAGGAGCTTCCGTCATTATCACAAATCTAAATACCTTAAAAGATGGCACTGAAATTACGCTGCAATAAGACTATAAGGGATGCTGCAAATAGAATTCTATTTTGCGACATCCCCCTCGAAGAGGGAGACTAAATTTAAGAGCCTCCATCCTTGAGGGAGGTGGCGCGAAGCGACGGAGGGAGTTCCTTCAAATGGATTTACAGTTTAAAGGAGCTGCTCGCATTAGTAATTTTATTAATGCGAACAGCTCCTTTTCATTTTATTTTGTGCTAGTGCATTCAGCCTTGTATAGCTTGCGGTTATTAAGCAGCCATACTTTATCTGACAAGACGCCTGCCTTGGTATTATCGAGTACTTTGCGCATGTCATACATTCTGGCATCAATGGTGTCTAAATAATGGAGAATCTCAGCTTCCGGAATCATCGGGCGTTTAGGACTGCCAAACTCCGGTTCAGCATGATGAGACAGAATCATGTGCTGCAGCAGCAAGGAAACTTCCTCATCAGCACCAACTGCTTTGGCCGCGCGGTCAATTAGCTTAATTCCTTGAATAATATGGCCTAAGAGTTCCCCTTCAACAGTATAGTTTGAAACAATCCCCAAATCCCCGGCATCCATTTCATCAAGCTTGGCCATATCGTGCAGAATAATCCCGGCAAACAGTAAATCACGGTTAAGCGTAGTATAAACCTCACTCACTCTTTCCCCAAGCTGCAGCATTGTTAGTATATGGTATAGTAAGCCTGAGCGCACAGAATGATGATTTTGCTTGGCGGCTGGATAAATCATCAGCTTACTTTTTTTATTGTTAATAATATGACAAACAATTTGCTTGAGATCGGAATGCTCAATTCTTTCAATATATGTAGTTACTTCCTGGTACATATCGCTGGCCGTCCGCGGCGCTGACGGTACAAAATCAGCAACATCTACCCCGTCTTCTGTCACTGCCAGCCGGATATTTTCTAATTTGAGCTGCATACGGCCCTGCCATTCATGAGCAACCCCACGCACCTTGACAAGGGCATGATTCACATACCGCTCTTCATCTTGGCTGCTGGCATCCCACAGCTTGGCGTTAATATCACCGGTTTTATCGACAAAGGTAATATCCAAATATTTTTTATTATTGGTTGATACCTTGCATTCAACTGTTTTAATTAGAAAAAATTGCTGCACAGCATCGCCGACTTTTAGTTCTTTAATATCTTTTTTGTCCATGATACACTCCTACTATTACCTATTTTCTTTATTACTTTTGTTTTTATTCCATAAAACACAAAAAAGACCTGCAAATTTGCCATAAAAATCTGCAGGTCTTTTGAATGGCCTCGTAAAAGTATTTTCCTAGATAGCAAAAAAAACGGTTAAAAACAGGAATTTTGCCAAAGTATCGAGAATGCTTACACTTGACCTTTTATGCCATAAGGAGAAAACATGAACAAACTACAAGAAAAACTAGAACGCGAATTTTCGCGCTATCAATGCCGCTGGGGCATTGTCATTAAAAATTATGCAACTGGTGAAAAGCTAACCATTAACCCGGATATGCCTTTTCCTTCAGCGAGCATGATCAAAGTCCCCATTCTTTACGAAGTAATGCGGCAAACTGCGGCGGGCAGTCTCTCGCTTGATGAAATGCTGCCGGTAACAAAAGATGTACGGGTGGACGGCGCAGGTATTCTATTTGAACTCAGGCCGGACATCCAAATGACCATCCGGGAATTAGCCACATTAATGATTGTCTTGAGTGATAATACCGCCACAAATATGCTAATTGACCGGATAGGCATGAAAGCAGTAAATACAACCATGCATAAACTTGGCCTAACATCTACGCATCTTCGGCGGCGCATGATGGATTTTGCTGCGGCCCGCCGCGGCGAAGAGAACCAGACAACAGCAGCTGAAATGGCCCAAATCTTTGAGCTCATCTTAAACAGTACGGGTCTGCCGCATGAATACAGCGCAGCCATGCTGGACATCCTAAAACGCCAGCAAGTACGTGATAAACTGCCGTTTTATCTGCCGGAAGAAACCGTACTTGCAAGCAAAACCGGCACACTGCCTGGAGCCGAGCATGATGGCGGCATTTTGTATTTATCAAACGGGACATATATTATCTCGATATTTACCGCTGACCTCAAGACCAATTATGAAGGACTGCAGCTGGTAGCCCGGCTTGGCAAAATAATATATGACCACTTTACCAAGGAGGATTAAGTATGAAGAAAAAGCTATTGTTTTTCCTGCTGGCGGTTTTATCGCTGACAATTGTCCTAGCAGGCTGCAGCAGTAAAAAAAGTACGGAGCAGGTCTTTCGCTATGCCTTAGAAGCAGAACCCGCGACCCTGGATCCGGCAAAATCGACGGGTATTCCAGAATCATTGGTGGAACTGCAGATTTTCGAAGGACTCACCAGACTTGATGATAAGGATCAGCCGGCGCCAGGCGTTGCCGAAAAGTGGGACGTATCGCCTGACGGCCTTGTTTATACTTTTCATTTGCGCGCTGATGCCAAATGGTCAAATGGCGACCCAGTAACCGCCAAAGACTTTGAATTTGCCTGGAAACGAGCGTTATCACCGGCAGAAGCTACCGAAAATGCTTATATGCTATTTCCGCTAAAAAACGCCGAAGCCTATAACAAAAAAGCCGTCTCAGCTGAGGAAGTCGGCGTCAAAGCAATAAATGATACTACACTTGAAGTTATGCTCGAAAAACCAACTGCTTATTTTTTGAGTCTGACTGCCTTCCATGCTTTTTATCCGCTGCCGGAAAAAGTCGTAACCGCAAGTCCTGACAAATGGGCCAGCGAAGTCCGCACCCTGATTGGCAACGGTCCCTTTAAGCTTAGCCTATGGGAACATAACAACAAAATGGAGTTTGCCAAAAACGAAAACTACTGGGATAAAGGTGCGGTCAAACTTACCAAAATGGAATGGCCTGTCAGCGATTCACAGACAACCCGTTTAACTCTCATCGAAAACGACCAGGCTGATATGATGGTGGAACCGCCTACGCCTGATCACGACCGTTTAACCAAAGAAGGCCTCTTAAAAATCGCCCCATACCTTGGTGAATACTACTATGTATTTAATACCACCAAGGCCCCGTTTGACAATCCGAAAGTACGCAAAGCCTTTTCGATGGCAATTAACCGTGACCCGCTTGTAACAAATGTAATTAAAGGCGGCAAAAAACCGGCCTATGCCTGGGTAGCACCGGGACTATTAGACCCGGCTACCAATAAAGATTTCCGCGAGGAAGGCGGCAATCTAGTCGCAGAAGATTTAGCCGAAGCCAAAAAGCTGCTGGCTGAAGCAGGCTATCCTGACGGACGGGGCCTGCCGCCTGTCACCATACTTTTCAGCACCAGTGAACTCCATAAATCAATTGCCGAAGGCATCCAGGAAATGTGGAAGAAGAACCTTGGCGTAAATGTAGACTTAACCAATCAGGAATCCAAGGTATTTTTGGCCACCAGAACCGCCGGCGCTTTCCAAATAGCCCGTGCCTCCTGGATTGGCGACTACGCTGATCCCATGACCTTTATGGATGTATTTACCGATCCGACTAATGATGCCAAATACAATAATCCGGCTTACAATAAACTAGTAGAACAAGCTAAAAACACCAACGATCAAAAAATCCGCTTTGATGCCATGCATAATGCCGAAAAAATGCTCATGGATGACGCGGTAGTTATCCCAATCTACTATACCACTCAGCCGTATATTGCTAAGCCTTATGTCAAGGGTTATTTTTGGTCAATTCTGGGGCTTGCTGATTTTAAGACAGCTTATATTGAAAAATAGCAAACTGTATTATAATAAAGGGATATGCTGATTATTTTTAGCATATCCCTTTATTAATGTAGTGTAAGGAGGCCCCTTTATGAATATAATAAAACCCAAACGGCTCTGTCCAGGCCATACCCTCGGCATAATTGCTCCGGCGAGTCCCGGTGACAAAGGTGCGGCTGAAGCAGGCATGGCCTTTTTAGAAACCCAAGGGTTTACCATTAAATTAGGCAAAAGTGTTTTTGATGCATGGGGTGACTTGGCAGGGCCTGATCTACTGCGGGCTGAAGATATCAACACCATGTTTGCCGATCCCCAAATTGATGGAATTATCTGCCTCAGGGGCGGTTATGGCACCATGCGGCTCTTAAACCTTCTCGATTATGCCCTCATCAAAAAAAATCCCAAGGTATTTGTCGGCTATAGCGATATTACTGCCCTGCACCTTAGCATTAATCAGCGCACAGGTCTAGCTACCTTTCATGGACCTATGACTGCCTCTGACTTTGGTAAAAATCCGCCTGACTATACTTGGAACGCTTTTCGCCGCGCAGTCACAGCGCCAGAGCCTTTAGGACTAATTGCTAATCCTCCGGATACTCCGTCTCCTATTGTCATTACACCAGGCGAGGCAGCAGGAACTTTAACCGGCGGTAATCTCAGCCTGATTGCTGCCACTTTAGGCACGCCCTATGAGATTGATACTCGCGGCAAGCTTCTTTTTCTCGAAGATGTCGGCGAAGCGCCGTACCGTATTGACCGTATGCTAACCCAGCTGACTTTAGCCGGAAAGCTGGCTGATGCTGCCGGCATTGTGCTGGATGTGTTTGCCGGCTGCCAGGAAGAAGCTGACTCAACGAGTTTTTCGGTCGAAGAAGTGCTGTATGACAGGCTAGGTCATTTACAAAAGCCGGTACTTTATAAGCTCTACTTTGGTCATACGCCCCTTAAGGCTACTTTACCGATAGGCGTTAGGGCCACATTAAACAATGAAGGCTTGTCTATTTTAGAAGCAGCTGTAACAGAGTAAATCAACACCAAAAACCGTTCTTAATTATTCCAATCACCTTTGGATTTTAGTAAAGTTCAGCGTATCCTCTATAATCGGAGCGCCAGACTATCGTGAAATTAAATGTATTTTAAAATGGACTTTGGACTTCATCCCATGCCGCCCTTGCCAAAGGGAGGTGGCGCCGCAGCGCCGGAGGGATTTGTCTCCGGTTTTGTTCGTTTCTTCTGTATTGCCCGTTTCTCAATCCCCCTGTCACTGCGGTGACATCCCCCTTTAGCAAGCAATGTCAAATATCTATGGTGGTAATTAACGTAATATTGCTGATGTTGATAAATAGTTGTTTATGTGTAGGGTAATTCACGAATTACCCCTATTAGCAGAGACGTACAAATAGAGGTTGTCTCCAGCTGGCAATGGCAATTCGTGAATTGCCCCTACGATTTAAATACAATTAAATACTATAAGCAAAAGCACTGTACTTTATTAGTAATTTATTGCAAGCCTGATGACATTGGGCAGGAGCCTGGCGCTCCTGCCATAGATGCATGGTGCTAGCCAGAGTAGCAAGCGTAAGGCAAAATATAAAGAGAGGTATAGAAATGGATAAAAGTTTACTTAAACAAAGAGTTATCAATATTGTAGACAAAATGGCGCCAGAACTTATTGAAACCAGCCTATTTTTGCATCAAAATCCGGAGCTTGGCGGCCACGAGTATAAAGCTGCCGCATATCTCCAGGCAGCTGCCGCGCGCCGGGGCTTTTCAGTACAGGCAAATATCAGCGGCTACGAAACAGCCTTTATTAGTCAAAAAGGAACGGCTGGCCCCAAGATTGCCTTTCTAGCCGAATATGATGCTCTGCCAGAGCTTGGGCACGCCTGCGGCCACAACCTTATTGCCGCTATGAGCTGGGGAGCAGCAGCCGCCTTTACTGAAGTCACCGGAGAAATGGCTACCGCCTATTTTATTGGCTGTCCGGCGGAAGAAACCACGGGCGCCAAAGTAAGCATGGCCGCTGACGGCGTGTTTGATCATTTAACTGCCGCCCTCATTATTCATCCGGATGATACCAATTATCTTGGCGGCAGTTCTTACGCCTCACATCCCCTTGCAGTAACCTTTCAGGGCTGCCCTGCGCATGTGGCCAGCCGCAGCGACAAGGGCGTCAATGCCCTTGATGCGCTGGTTATGTTTTATCAGGGTCTTAAGCCGCTAAAACAAACCTTTACGGAAGAAACTATTTTAGCCGGCATTATTACCAAAGGCGGCGTAGCGCCAAATATTGTTCCTGGGGAAGCTGAGGCCAAATTTACCATTCGTGCTTTGTCGGCACATTACCTCGAAAATACGGTATTACCTGCGGTAAAGCGCCTGGCCGACGGCATTGCCCTGGCTACAAATACTACTGTGACAACAAGGCATTATGAACCGCTGTATAAAGAGCTATTAAACGATGCCACACTTATGCATTATTTTGCGGAAAATATGACAGCACTTGGTGAAAAAGTAGTATATCATAGCACTGACTATACCAGCGGCTCTACTGATGTCGGCAATGTTAGCCACTGCGTACCAACCATCCATCCTGATATTTCTATCGGCTTGAGTCTTGAGGCCCATACCCCGCAATTCGCGCTGGCCGCTGGCTCAGAATATGCCCAGCAGCGCCTCTTAATCGGCGCAAAGGCCATGGCGATGACAGCCATTGATTTACTTTAGTAAAGCGGTCTGTTGAAACTTAAGACCAAAAAAGGGGGTATTTGCCTTTGTTTCCCTCAAGAGAGGGGTGCCCGTTAGGGCGGGGTGTGTTGCCTCCATTTTTCCGCAAAAGAACACACCCCGTCGCTTCGCGCCACCCCTCTCCAGAGGGAAACTTTTAAAACCTCAATGCATAAAAAGCAAGGTACAGCCCCACTAAGTAGGACTGTACCTTGCTTTAATTGCCGTATATTATGATACTAATTTTTCTGCGAATACTTTTTTGAGATAGCTAGAAATTTTATTGATAAAGCCTTCTTCATTATTGGTAAGCTGATAAAACTGAAAGCGGACATAATTACTGGTATCGTTCCTCCAGATATTTCCTCCCAATTTATTAAACCCATCTACTATGCCAAGTGCCTGCAAATGCCGTCTAGGGAATCTGAGTTCCACATACTTTCCTGCATCACAGCGAATCGATGCAAACGCATATTTTCTGTAAGAAGGATCTTTTAAATGGACTTCCATTGTTTCTACGTAGTTTTTATCAACTATATCCAAATTTGCCTGCTGCATTGCCTGGCTGATTTTTAAATAAACCGCCCGCAATTGTGTACTTTCCAATCCAGCAACTAGTCGCACCTTACATACCTCCCTAGTTTATACTGTTCCATCCCCTGCGCAGCACAATTACAAACGCAGGTTAGCAGCAATTCATGCATTAAATTTTGGCCTACTTGAATATTTAGCCTTTTACCTCAAAAAATCCTGCAAGCAATTTGATTGTTTACAAGAATTTTTCCTATTCTTAATAATTATCGTAAAAATGTAAAGTAAACTTAAATATAAACAGACAATCAGTTTCTGGTTATGGGCCATGGACTCTTAAAATCGAGAGGGTTCCTACCCCATGCTCATAACTCATAGTCCATAACCCATAGCCCCGCGCACATTTAATCTCGCACAAACATATCTGGAAACTGCTCTACAATGCCTGCGGTCAAAGCATCAGCCATATCTAAAGCCTGCTGTTCTATCTCATCATAGATAGCAATATCGCGGGCAAATCTGCCTGATAATCTGGCTACTGCCTCGTCTTTGGTCAAGACCAAATGCTCATGCAGCATAGTTTTCAGTTCTTCTTCAGACCAGTTAGCATTAATGCTGCTTAAGAAAGCCGCTATTTCATCAGCGTTTTTATACCAATCGGCCTCTATTCTAGCTGCTGCCCTGCTGTCGCCCGCCTTGGCTGCTTTTACAAGCTCACTGGCAATTACTAAATGAGCCTTCAGCAATGCCGCAAACTCCCGAGCCTTTTCATCACCATAAAAGTGTCTAAACAGAACCTCAAAATCCTTGGGATTACGCAGCAGGCGCTTGACGGTAAAATCCAAATCAGGTAAACAATGCGCAATACTGATAATAGTCATCCGGGTCCAGGCAACATGCTGCTCCCAGAGTATACGCATCGAGTTCATTAAGCCAACTTCTCTTTGGGTAAACAAATTGGCCTTTCGCTCATCTAGCTCAGATTCTTCACTTGTAGCCTCCGCATCAGGCCATTCCCAATCAGCCTCATTTTCCCAGTAATTTTTCTTCAACATAACCGCCCCCTCCGCTCCTTGGTTTGTTACATAATATGCGTCAACCACAAAATAAGTAACGGAAAAAAGCGCCACTTGTGTAATGTTTTATGATATTATGATACCATATACATAATAGTTACTAAGGTGGTTGAAAATAATGATTGAACTAAACTTTCCTGCTGCTAATCCCGCGCCGTCAGCAGCCTGCTGTTTTCTATTTCAAGGCGATGAGCTGCTCCTGAAAGAAGACTCTGAGCAAAATATTATTCCTTTGATGCAGGATATTAAAAAACTCCCAAGTCCGCTAGTGCACTTTCAATATATTGGCACACTTAATCAAACAGCCTGTTATACCGGCAGTATCGAAGCCCCTAGGCTGCCAGCCGGATATACTCCGAAAAAGCTGCGCCCGCTTTACAGTGAGCTCTCCGAGGATCTTTTTGGTATGGCGCTTAGAGCTTATCATCTGCTCACCTGGCTGAAAAACAATCAGTTTTGCGGCTGCTGTGGTACAAAAATGGCAACGCTGTCAGAAGAACTTGCGCAAAAGTGTCCTAGCTGCGGTCATATTGCCTATCCCAAAATTTCACCTGCAATAATTGTCGCCATTACCAAAGAAGACAAGATTCTTTTGGCGCGCTCTAATCGATTTCCGCCAGGACGGTACAGCGTCATTGCCGGCTTTGTCGAAGCCGGTGAAAATCTCGAACAAGGCGTAATACGGGAAATTAAGGAAGAGGTTGGCATTCAGGCCAAAAACATTCGTTATTTCAGCAGCCAGCCCTGGCCTTATCCAGATTCCCTAATGATTGGCTTTACTGCTGAGTGGGCAGGCGGCGAGATAACAATTGACAACAAAGAAATTGTCGCTGCCGATTGGTTTACTGCTAATACCTTACCGGATATTCCAGGTCAGGGAAGTCTCGGCAGAAAGTTAATTGATTGGTATCTTAAAAAATAGCGCACAAACAATGATTGACAGGCATGATGAACAGTATTTTTACAAACAATATTTATGCAGTATGTTTCATTAATTTTTACAATTTAAGGAGGGGATTCAATGACGAAATACTATGAAAATGGTGTCTTCATATACCCTTCGACCCTGGATACTTGTCATATCACGTACACCGGCCTTTTAAAACAGTGTGGCGCCACCGCAGTTTATGCCCATGTCGGACAAGGCTGCCAGTGGAAAAACACACAAGATTATCAAATGGAGCAAACCGCGCAAGGCTTTGAACTCTCGCTGCCCCTGCCAGAAAATGTTGACCGCATAAATTTATGTTTTAAAGACTCCGCAGGCAATTGGGACAACAATACCGGAGCCAATTATTCCTTCTTGATTTCGACTTCAGCCGAAAATAGCTCAATGGAAGTTGCTGAAGAATTTAGCCCCTGGGATAATCTAAAGACCCAATGCCAAAACAATGTTACCGCCTGTAAAACAGCACTCTGCCGTTGGTTTGGCACTGAAGACTGAGCAATAGAAAAAAGGTTCTGCCAAGAAAATACTGGCAGAACCTTTTTATCTTAAGATTACTTCTTTATAATCTTGTCCATACGCGCAAAAGGTTCACTTACATCCAAATGACCGCTTAGCGTTGCTACCTTTTTATCATTTACCAGAATTTGTACCTTTTGAATCTCAGGAAACTCGGTCAGCGTGTTGACAATTGCCCCCACCAATAGAAGTTCACCTGTCGAGCCGCTAACCTTTTGCAGCTTATCATTAAAGTTTACATAAGCAATATGGTCGTTTATTGTAATACCTAAAACCTCAGTACCTGCCGGTACTACTGAAATAAGCCCAGGACTTTTAGGCCCGGCAATTAAGAGACTCACGGCCGTCTGTGCCGGATGCTCATCAAAAGGCACTATATGGTTTTCAGAAATTAAATGTAATGCGTCTTTATCGGCTTGATACGTTGTGAGCGGCATTGTCTTTGCCTGTTGTCCGCTCGGCATAGCAGTTGGCGCATTTTTATCTGCTTTTACACCTGCTGGCTGATTAACAGCTCCATTAGGCGGCGCCGCTTCCTTCTCTGGCATAGCTGCATTTCCAGCACAGCCGGCCAGCAAAACCATACCGGTAAAAACTAAAAGCCAACAGAAAACCTTTTTCGCCCGCATCACTTTTTCCCTCCTATTTGCGCCGCGCGGCTAAAGAATACATTTAGCCCGTTTACAATACCTTGCGCTAATTTCTGTTGATACTGCGGCGAATTCAAGAGGCTTTCTTCATTGGGATTTGAAAGAAACGCCAGCTCAATTAGTGCAGCAGGCATATCTGTATGCTTTAATACATAAAAATTGGCCGCATAAATTCCACGATTAGTAAGACCATCAGCCCGAACCAAGCCTGTTTGCAAACTTTGCGCCAGCAAACTGTCATAGCTGGTTTTACGATAGTAATAGGTGCCTGTCCCGCCAACCGACGGATCACCAAACGAGTTGGCATGAATATCGACAAATATATCGACATGATTTGCATTGCCAACATCTGCCCTGGCACTTAATTCTTCAGTTGCTGTATCATTAGGCGCATATACGTCCACATCATCCTCACGCGTCATATATACAACAGCCCCCGCGTTTTCGAGCAGCTTCTTTACCCGTAAAGACACCGCCAAAGTAACGGCTTTTTCCTGCACCTGATTAGGCCCAACTGCCCCGGAATCACTCCCGCCGTGCCCTGGATCAAGGGCAATCACTTTGCCCCTGAGTCCCGGCGTAAACTGGATATCTGGGGGGAAAACTGGCTTACGGATATCAATAACCACCCGGTAAGGTTTACCAGATTTTTCATCCTGCGGCAGTGTAAATACACTGTAATCGGCTTCGGTAATTTCCATAGGCAAATGAATGGCTACCTGGCTTGCAGCTTTATCAATTGACGAGATAGTCATATCACTGGCGATATCTCCATCCAAAGCTAAGTTGCCAGCTTGTTTGCCTGGCGCCGCCCCGTTTAGCGTAACCGTTATTTGTGAAGAAAGACCAGTACCTGATGAGGCAGCCGCCTGTACAGGGCATGTTGTCTCCAAGACAACCCGAAGTTTATCGCCGCCGGCATCCTGACTGACAGCAAAGCGGGTATTAAGAAGCTCCGCCGCCGGAGTTTCAATCTGTTGTGCCCCCTCAGCCCACACTAGCTGCGGCAGAGTGAGAAACAATAATAAAAACAATACCAAACTCTTTTTTATCGACAAAGACAATCCCCCTTGGTAATAAACTGTGTAATTTAGAAGCTGCAATATTTCACTAATCACTTAAATGAAAGTGAAATCTATACTATAATTCGTGCTAAATTTCTAAAATCCTATAAAAAGAAGTAGGTAATATTTTCCTTTACAGTATTAATACTACATTACACATTAATTGTTAGCTAAACAGCTACCTTTCATAGTTTATCCCCAAGTCCTGCTTGCTTTATTTCATTCTCCGTAATTACTTGGATATTCTTCGCCTGAAGTAAAGCGCAAAATATCCCATCGCCTGAAATTAATCTGCGAGAAAAGGTTCCATTATAAATCAATCCCTTACCGCAGCTAGGCGACTTCGCCTTAAGAATTGCCGTCCGGCAGCCGACTAGCTGAGCAATATCCGCGGCCAGTTTGGCGCCTGCCTCAAATTCGCTGGTTACATCCTGCCCTGTCTGTGTAATAATTCTATCGCCCAAACGCTCTGCACACGTCCGCGGCGTAGGCAGTTTGCCGAGTATCTCGGGACAAACAGGGAGCGCCTGCCCCTTTTTAACCATCTCTATTACTTCAGGTATTGGAAATGCCTGCCCATTATATCTGCATGCTACCCCTGCCAAACAGGCACTGACAATTATCATAGCTAAATCCTCCAAAGTTTCTCTATTTCTTAAATATCCTTTCCTCATAAAAAATAGAATTTCCTGCTTTTACATAAACTTACTGATTAAAACCCCTGCCCCAACCAGCCAGCAATACCAGGCAAAAGGCCGCATGGCACTGATTTCATTGGTATGAAACCATTTCATTAATGTCCACACGCTGATAAACGCAGCAATACCTGATGCTACCCCGCCAATAATCGCTACCTGCAGTAAATTTCCAAGACCTGTATGGAGCAGCTTAGGAACTTCCACAATTCCTGCCCCAATAATAATCGGCGTGGCAAGCAGCATGGAAAAGCGCGCTGATTCAGCGTGCTTTAGCCCTGTCCAAAAGCCTGCCGTCATAGTGGCGCCAGAACGAGAAAACCCGGGCACAAGCGCTAATGCTTGAAACAGACCAATGATTGCCGCTTCCTTAAAACTTAGCGCAGCAATACTTTTTTGTCCTTGTCCCCGTCCGCGCATTTTTTCGCCCCAATACAAAATGAAACCATTGATAATCAAAAAAAAGGCGGCACTTGTTATATTACTAAACATCAGCCTAAGCGGTTTTTCAAGCACAAGCCCAATTAAGCCCGCAGGGATACAGCCAACTAAGATTAAATACAGCAGTCTTCTATTTTCCTTATCTGCTTTAAATAATGATGCAATAATCTTTGTCCATTCTGAACCAAAATATAATAGCAGCGCAACTGCCGTCCCTAAATGCAGCATTACCAAGAAAGGTAAAAAATGTTCTTTTAGAAAATTAGGATCTAACTCCCACTGAAAAAAATAGGGGGTCAATACCCCATGGGCCACACTGCTAATCGGAAAAAGCTCCGTAATGCCTTGCACAATGGCAAAAATCATAGTTTGCAATATCGTCAAAATATAACCTCCATTTAAACTTATTTACTTTAATATGCGTCTTCTGATTCTATAATACACAGCTAGCATTACATACAGATTAGAGTAAGATTAGAATCTGATTAAAAATAAAAAATTGCCCTTCCTATTAGAGCAAAAAAGTGGTTTCATATAATTAATGGAGGGTAGCACTATGACGACCGAAATTATAAAGATACTAATCGTAGAAGACGAATGGAAAATTGCCCGTTTTCTACAAATGGAACTAGAACATGAAGGATTCAAAACAGCTATCGAAGCCAATGGGCAAAGAGCCTTAGAGCGCATTATCCAGGAAGCATTCGGCCTGGTCTTGCTGGACGTAATGCTGCCGGAGATGAACGGTATAGAAGTCTGTAAGCGGGTACGAGAGTTATCAGAAATTCCCATTATCATGGTAACCGCTAAAGACGAAATTGAAGATAAGGTAGTAGGCCTCGATACTGGCGCAGATGATTATCTAACAAAGCCCTTCGCCATCCAAGAGCTGCTGGCCCGCATCCGCGCGGCACTGCGTAAACATAAACCGGCAGCTGCACCTTGCGTGGAAAATGCGCTGCGCATAAAAAATCTCGTACTATTTCCAAGTCGTTACCAGGCAAAAGTGGCTGAAGAACTTATTGATTTAACCAAAAAAGAATATGACCTCCTGGAGTATTTGGTCCGCAACAAGCATGTAGTACTAGATCGCCAACATATTCTGCAGAAGGTCTGGGGCTATGAATATTTGGGAGATACAAATGTGGTAGATGTGTATATCCGTTACTTGCGCAGCAAAATAGATGAACGCTTCGGCGAAAAGTACATTCACACAGTTCGAGGAGTAGGCTATGTGGTCAAGGATTAATCGTCTTAGTATACCTATATCCATTAAATTAACACTGCTCTACACCACTATTTTGTTTTGCAGCTTACTGATTACCAGTTCTTTAACTATAATCGGCGTATATTACATAATGTACCATCAAGCCGAAAGTGATATCGTCCTTAGTAGAGATGCGGTTATAAACTATGCAAATTTAGGCAAGCCGCTCAATGAAAAACTGCTCCGCGAAAACATTCTGCTGCCCGGCGTTATTTTGCGCATAACTGATGAACAAAATAA
Organism: Pelosinus sp.; assembly: GCA_021372375.1. Taxonomy (GTDB): domain Bacteria; phylum Bacillota; class Negativicutes; order Propionisporales; family Propionisporaceae; genus JAJFUN01. The sequence goes on from JAJFUN010000017.1 coordinate 44,726, forward strand.
TTTGCTGCTTGATAGTGCGCCTTATCTACCAAGTACAGATGAGGTACTGCAAGAACAAAGCCAAGATAATAATTCGCTCATACCTTCTTTGCTCAAAAGGACATCACTGCGAGCATTTCATAAAAATCATACTTATTTTTATTATACAAACAAATTAGTAATGCAAAAAGACCAGACTTATGAGCTACACTTTTTAAAGACACTAACGGCGGAAAAGCTGTTTATAAAAACGCTAATTGAAATTTTGACCATAACCAACCTGATTGGCCTCTTGATTGCCGTCTTGTCCGGTATATTCATCAGCCGGAGAATTCTCAGTCCAATACGCCAGATAACTGCCACCGCCAAGGAAATTGAAATTAATGACCTCGGCAAACGCATTGAAGTAAAAAGCAGCAAAGACGAACTCTATGAACTTACAACTACCTTTAACTATATGCTAAACCGAATTCAAACAGGCTTTGAACAACAGCGGCGTTTTGTAGCTGATGCCTCACACGAACTTAGAACCCCGATTACTGTTATCAGCGGTTACGCCAATATGTTGGATCGCTGGGGAAAACAAGATTCTTTAGTCTTAGCCGAAGGTATTGACGCCATAAAATCAGAAGCCGCCAATATGTACAATCTAATTGAAAAAATGCTGTTTCTGGCGCGGGCGGATCAAAACAAACAGTCAATTACCAGAGTCCCCCTTACCATACACAGTCTTATTGCTGAAGTTTATGAGGAAACACGCCTGATTGCACCACAGCACGAAGTTGTCCTGAAGCAAAACCAGTCCGCGGCAATTTGGGCCGATGCCGCCTCCATAAAACAACTACTTCGCATTTTTATTGAAAACAGCATTAAATACACGCCAGCTGGCGGAGTAATTGCTATTGATTCGCAAAAAGGCTCAGACCATTTGGCGGTTACAATAGAGGATACCGGGATTGGTATTCCCGCAAAAGACCTGCAAAAAATCTTTGACCGCTTTTACCGCGTGGACTCTTCCCGTACCAAAATGACCGGAGGGGCAGGTTTGGGCTTAGCAATTGCCCGCTATATTGCTATACAGCATGATATTACAATCAAAGTATCTAGTATGCCTGACCAAGGGACAACCATAACCCTAAACATTCCATTATACCAAGAACGGGTTAAATAAACGCTAACGCGGTCCTTTGCCCCTTAAAACCAGCATTTTGTCTCAATTCCCCTCTAGAGAGGAGTGCCCGTTAGGGCGGGGTGTATTGCCTCCGTTTTGCCGCCAAAGAACACACCCCGTCGCTTCGCGCCACCCCTCTCAAGAGGGGACTTTCAAAACCGCACGATAAATTCCAATATAAGAAGCAAAAAAGCTCAGTCTGCCACAATGCAAACTGAGCCCTTTGTTTTATCTTAACATACCAATAGCCTGACAAGATCAGCCCGGCTGACAATTCCTACAACTTTGCCACTTTTAACAACCGGTAGCCGCTTAATACCATGCTCGAGCATGAGCTGGGCTATTTCCTCGATTTCCTCTTCTTCGGCAATGGTCACTACTTCCTCGGTCATAATGTTTACTGCTTGCTCGGCAAGTAGTTTTTTAAAATCCGCATTAAACCGCTGCAGGCCATTGTAAAAGACAATTGCCCCTAAGACATTTACGTACTCAGGCGTTTTAGGGAATGCTTCCTTATGCAGTAAATCGCCTTCACTCACAATTCCTACCAGCACACCATCATCATTAACCACCGGTACCCCGGAAATATCGTTGTCAACTAACGCTTTTGCAATCTCTTTGATGGTTGCGTTTTTATGAACCGTAACTACATTGCTGGTCATAATATCTTTCGCTTTCATTACCATCACCTCAATGCATAATAATTATTTTACTGCTTCCTTTATTATCATAATATACTGAAAATTGATTAACGTCAACCATGCCATAAATAAAACGCTATGCGTTTTTAAAACAATAAGAAAGTATGTAACGTTTCACCGATAATCCTAGCATGCGAAATCTAAGGGGGCAAAAGCCGGTACAATCTTCATGCTGCCCAGTACCAAAATTACAATTCTATTAGCTGCCTTTGCTGCATATAAGTAACGTACAGGACTTAACTGCCGCAATTTGTCTAGAAGAGGTGCTATTATGAAATTAATGCAAAAATTTATGTGGAGTTTTGTCGTACTTGCAGTGATAGCAGTCACAAAAATAGAAAACCCGCTAATAGATATCATGCCTGCCATCCACAAGGTTCCCACATCGCACAAGGTAGCTGCACTAACCTTTGATGACGGACCGCTTCAGCAAACAACACCGGAGATATTAACTGTTTTGCACGAAAAAAATGTAAAAGCCACTTTTTTTGTAATCGGAGAAAATATAGCAAGGGTTCCGGAACTTGTAGCACAAGAAATTGCTGAAGGGCACGAAGTGGGCAGTCATACCTATACCCATCCTCACTTATATAAATTAAGTAAAAATGCTATAGAAAAGGAACTGGACATGACTGATAATCTTATTTCTCAGCACGCGCCCAAACCAACCCTATTTCGTCCGCCACAGGGAAAATACAATCCTATCATTTCAAAAATATCCCGTAATCATGGTTACACCACTATTTTGTGGTCGATTGACACATTAGATTGGCAGCGTCCTCCTGTTGGTCAGGTTGTTAACACTGTGCTAAAAAATATTAAACCAGGCAGTATTATTTTATTGCATGACGGGGTCACCAATTCCCCTACACCAGAAGCGCTTGGATTTATTATTGACGGATTGAAGGAACGTGGCTACGAGTTGGTAACAGTGAGCGAACTCTTGCAATACTATGAAGAATCTCCTTAATGCAAAAAAGACCTTTGCCAAAGCTTTGCCTTGACACAGGTCTCTTGATTTTGCCTGTTATGCTGTGCAGCCTAAACTGCAATTTTTTTATCAACAATACTGATTAACTGCTCAATTTCCGGCTTGGTAACCTGCGCATAAGCACCTAATGCCTCGCCTTTACGCCTCATTTCATCATTAATTAATGATGAAAAAATAACCACCGGCAGTTCTTTAAGTACTTTATCCTCTTTCACCTTTTTCAAAAGATGATGACCATCCATCTGCGGCATTTCCACATCGGTAATAACCAATTGAATTTGTTCAGCCAGCGCTTTTCCATCATGAGCAAGCGCCTCTAACTTCTCCCAGGCAACTTGTCCATTTTCGGCCGCAATGGTATTATAGCCTGAATCATGAAGTGTGCTGATCAAGAGTTCTCTTAGCATATGAGAATCTTCTGCCACCAGAATTGTTTTAGTTTTACGAATAGCCACGACGTCAGCCGTAGATGTAGGAATAGCTGTCAGTTTTTTATTAATTTCCGGGTTAATTTCTGAGAGGATTTTTTCAAAATCCAGCAAAATTATTAAACGCCCCTCCATTTTTACAATCCCAATAGCACGATCAGAATTTGTAATATCTGGGGATGGTTCCATTTTACTCCAAGATATACGATGAATACGTGATACATCGTCCACCTTAAATCCTAAATAATAACCATTCATTTCTGAAATAATTATTTTACAGTTCTCGGTTTTGGGCTCACTTGCTAAGCAGGTTGCCAAATTTACTACCGGCATTACTTTGCCGCGTAAGGTAAATATTCCTTCCACATAAGGATGCATATTAGGTAATTTGGTAACCGGAACTACATTTATAATCTCTCTAACCTTAGCTACATTTATTCCATAAAAAACATTTCCCACTGAAAATTCAATAATCTCAAATTCATTTGTGCCTGATTCAAGTAAAATACCTTTATCATCTTCCATATTCCTCTAATCTCCTTCATTTTTTATATAACTAAATACAAAAGGGCCGAGATACTCATTGAATGTGCTGTTATGATATGACAAAATAATTAGTATTTTGGTATTTTCTATTTATTCTATGCGTCCCCACAAAATTCCTTTTCATAGATTATTATTTTTAGAGCAAAGCAAACTATAGATTATCAGCCCGAAATGTTATACTTTCTTATATTGTAAAAAATCCCCTCTAGAGAGCCGTGCCCGCTAGGACGGAATGTGTTGTTAGTTCAATCCTCTGCCAACACACCCCGCTCTATGCACCATTCCTCTCTAAAGGGGACCTAAAATCAAATTATACTTCCATAATAATCGGTAAAATCATCGGACGACGCCCTGTCTTTTCATGCAAATATTTTCCTAATACCTCACGAACTTTGGTTTTTATCTGTGACCACTCGGTAATATTACTGGCCATACACTGTTCTAACGCCATGCGCACTTTTGCTTGGGCTTCTCCCATAAGTTCACTTGAGTCCCGCACATACACAAAGCCACGCGATACCAAATCCGGACCCGCAAGTATCAGGCCTCTTTCCTTATCCAGCGTCATCACCGCAATTAATACACCTTCCTGAGATAACTGCTGCCGATCGCGAATAACGATATTCCCGACATCTCCCACACCAAGACCGTCTACAAATACCTTGCCTGCTGTCACTTTACCAGCAATACAACCTGTGCGTTTGGTAAAAGAAAAGACCGAACCATTTTCCCCTAAAAAGACATTTTCCCGCAAAACGCCCAGCTCTTGTGCTATTTCGCCATGCCGTTTAAGCATGCGATATTCGCCATGCACCGGAATAAAAAACTTAGGATGTACTAAATTGAGCATAAATTTAAGTTCTTCCTGACTGGCATGTCCTGAAACGTGAATACCCGATATTTTCTCATATACTACATGCGCACCTAAGCGCAGCAGACCATCAATAATTTTCCCCACAGACTTTTCATTCCCAGGTATCGGATTAGCCGCAATAAGCACTGTATCTCCGGGAATAACGGACACACTACGATGCGTATTAGAAGCCATACGGCTAAGACCTGACATGGGCTCGCCCTGACTGCCTGTAGTAATGATCAACAGCTGATTCTCACGATACCGGTTCATTTCCTCCGGCTCAATGAGCACTCCCTCAGGGATTTCGAGATAACCTAATTCCATAGCAACGTTAACTACATTTACCATACTGCGGCCAAGTACCACAACTTTGCGGCCATATTTGGCAGCTGAATGAGCCGCCTGCTGAATACGCGATACATTGGAGGCAAAAGTAGCCAAAATAATCCGCTGTTTGGCCTCATTAAATTCTTCATCAAGTGCGCGGGAAACCTCTTTTTCCGAACCTGTATACCCAGGCCGCTCGGCATTGGTACTGTCTGATAAAAACACTAAAACTCCCTGATCGCCAAGTTCAGCGAATTTATGAATATCAATTAACTTACCGTCTACCGGTGTTTGATCAATTTTAAAATCGCCTGTATGAAGAGCTATCCCCACCGGAGTCTTGAAATATATGCCGCAGGCATCCGGAATGGAATGGCTGCCTTGAATAAAGCCAATTTTAAATACACCAATCGTTATCTCATCACCAGCTTCAACAGGCTTCAGCTGATAATTTCCCACGCGATTTTCCTTCAAACGTCCTTCCACAAGTCCCAAAGCCAGCCTGGTGCCATAAACAGGTATATTAAATTCTTTGAGCAAATAAGACAGACCGCCAATATGGTCTTCATGACCATGTGTCAGCACCACAGCACGAACCTTGTCCCTATTTTCCACAAGATACGTTAAATCAGGTATTACCAAATCAATACCCAGCATATCATCTTCCGGAAAGGCCATACCTGCATCCAGAATAACAATGTCCTCACCATATTGAAAAACTGTCATATTTTTGCCTATCTCACCTAAGCCGCCAAGCGGAATAATCAATAATTTGTTTTTTTGTTCCAAAATAATTCCTCCAGTTTCAATACTTTGTCCGTTCAATACCTAAAAATATAAATACCACCCGTACAATATCTTCTTTTCATTGTAACACAAATACTAACATCTTAACAAATACTTATCGTAAATGTTTATGGCAAATAACTGTGCCTTACCTTAGTAAATAAGTTGGTGTAAAATTATCTCATAGTTGTTTCTTTCCCTATCACGTCCAATTTTATTCATTAGGGTAAGAAAAAATTGAATACTCATAGTTCCGGCTGTTTCTAAAAAACTAATTCTTAAAATAAGGCATTACCTAACATAAGTCGTATTTTTAATGCAAACTAAGCGGGGCTGCCGCACTAAAAATTTAGTGCGCAGCCCCGCTTAAAAACATGTTATTTTAAAAATTTCAGTAGCCCCTGACTATGCCCTATCTGCTCACTAAGCGTTTGTTCCGCTGCTCCAATCAGTTCGTTTACTGATGGATAGGCAAGCCAGTAAATGACACGCTGCCCATCTTTACGCGAATCAATTAAACCTTGCTTTTTAAGTAATCCTAAATGCTGAGAAAAGTTTGACTGCTCAATATCAATTTCTTCGATCATTTCACAGACGCACCGCTCGCCATCACGTAACATGCGCAAAATTTTAACGCGTACAGGATGCCCTAATGTTTTAAATAGTTCGGCCGTTAACTTGTTCACAATATCTTCCGCCACCATAACACCCCCTACTAAAATTCATTGCCTCGACTCCAGCTACCATCGATGTTCTCCAGTTTCGGATGAACTACATAAATGCAAGCACTATCAAATGCTTGCATCTTGTTCTATTACTGCAACATAGCTTTGATTTCATCTTTGCTTGGCACTTTACCAGAGACTTTGACTACGCCATCAACCACCAGCGCCGGTGTGGTCATGACACCATACTTCATAATTTCCTTAATATCTTTTACCTTCACAAACTCAGCATCGATATTAAGCTCTTTCACCGCTTGCTTAGCTGTATCCTCTAATGTATTGCATTTTGTACAACCCATACCTAAAATTTCAATTTTCAACCTTATTACCTCCATAACATGTATTTTATTATTTTCCTATATTATAATATGATTATATTATAATATTAAAAAGATATCCTGTAAAGATAATAGACACCGCCAAAATAGCTACAAAAATTGCTATTAATTTCGGTTTTAATACATTTCGCAAGATAATCATCTCCGGAAAACTCAAGGCAGTCACCGCCATCATAAAGGCGAGTGCTGTTCCTAGGCTCATGCCCTTTTGAATGAGTGCCGTAACAATCGGGATTACGCCAGCTGCGTTAGAATACAACGGTACACCAATTAAGACTGCCATCGGCACTGCCCAGATATTATCCTTGCCTGCATACTGAACCAAAAAATCTTCCGGCGCATAGCCATGGATAAAACCGCCAATCCCAATTGCAATAATAACATACAGCCATACCTTCTTTAAAATCTCCTTCGTATAATCGCGTGCATACTGCAAGCGTTCAGCAAAAGACTGGTCTGTAATTTCGGTATCGCCTACTTTCATTTCATACACATAATCTTGCACTAAATGTTCTAATTGAAATTTACCAATGAAATATCCAGCAATAATAGCAATGGTAACCCCAGAAAGAATATAAATGGCGGCAATTTTCCACCCTAATAATCCCCATAGCATGACAAGCGCTACTTCATTAACCATCGGCGAAGAAATCAGAAATGAAAACGTAATGCCAAGCGGTACTCCTGATTCGATAAACCCGATGAACACCGGTACGGCGGAACAGGAGCAAAAAGGGGTGACAATCCCAAGTAAGGCCGCCACAATGTTTCCATAAAATTCTCGCTTGTGACTTAAGATTTTTTTTGTGCGTTCTGCCGGAAAATAGGAGCGCAGTATAGATACGCCAAAGATAATAATTGTCAGCATTAAAAATATTTTTATACTGTCATAAACAAAGAAATTAATTGCTCCGCCTAGCGTACTTCCAGGCACTAAGCCTAAGCCTTGATAGACCAAAAGGTCAGCAAATTCTTGTAACATAATTATTCCTCCCTTAATTTAAACTGTCTTTGCATATCCCCTATTGCTGCCAAATATTTTATTAACAATAGCTTTTCAACTTTTATCATTACTTTAAAAAATATCCTAGCCAAAGCTGGCTGATAAAATACCGTAATCTTTTCAACAGGAGTTTGTTCATAATTTTCTGGTAAATATCCGCGTAATTTCGCATAAATGTTTTCTTCTTAACTACGTTTTTAAAATATATTAGCTTTTTATAATATTATAATGTAGTTTATTATAAAACACAATATAATAATATCAAAAGGGAGGTAATCGCAATGAATTACCTCCCCTCGTATTAACAGCAGTTACAACCTGATCCTTCGTAACCACAACTGCCAGCATATTCAATAGCACCTGCCGGACACTTTTTTTGGCACCCCCGACAACCGTGTACACATCCGACTTGCTTAACAACAACGGGCTTGCCGTTTCGCTGTGTATATACTCCCTGCCTACAAAAATTCACACAAATCTGACATCCCGTACATTTTTCTAAATCGACAATTGGATACCACGTTTTTGACATGCTCATCACTCCTCGATTCATTCTCAAGTTTTTAACTATTCTCCTTTATCTGTACATGCCCGGGGAAATACTTATGGAAGCGTAATGCAACATTTACTAGCCCAATCATGACCGGCACTTCAATCAGTGGCCCAATAACAGCAGCAAAAGCCTGCCCTGAATTTATACCAAACATAGCTACTGCACAGCAATGGCTAATTCAAAATTAATTTCAATCCAGCAATAGTTTCGTAAACACAAACACTCTGCATGCCTTTAAACCTACAGAGTGTTTGTGCTTTACCGTTATCTTTTTATGCTTTTACCAATACTAAAGGCCTCACCGCATTTTTCGCCTATACTCCGGTATTCTCTGGCATTGCCGAAATAAGAAAGCGGCTGAATTTGGGCGTAGTCCGGACTTATTCTTTTCGGCTGTACTAACTTATTTTCATCAAGATAGGTCTCGACAATTTCGCCAAGCACCAAAATCCAATCGCCGACTTCCACTTCCTGTGTGACTTTGCATTCCATATTATACGGACATTCCTTAATCAGCGGCGTTTTTACTATTGAACCATCAATAGCAGTAAGACCTGTATCCATAAACTTATTGGTCTTATTCCCAGAAACTAACCCGCAGTAGTCAGCCTGACTGACTATATCTTTAGACGGAATATTTACTGTAAATTCCTTGTTTTCACGAATAAGCTGCAATGAATATCTATTCTTATGTACTGCAATTCCGATTGTCGGCGGCTTGCCGCTGACAATACTGCCCCAGACAACCGTCATAATATTGGCATTATCACCGATGCCGCTGACTACCAGCATTACCGGTGCGGGAAATAATAAATCCAATGGGCCAAGCTGCTTTTTCATGCAAAACACTCCTCGTATTACAATACTCTGGTTAATACTGCAAAAAGTATGGAAAACATCTCATCTACATCTTCTTTTGCGACAATTAACGGCGGCATTAAACGAATCATGATCGGTCTTGGTGAATTAATGAGCAGTCCCTCTTTCAAACATTCAGCAGCAATCTCACTGCCTTTAGGAGAGGGTAAGTCAAAACCAATCAGCAACCCCTTGCCGCGAATATCTTTTAGGGCAAATTTCTCTTTTAGCTCATTTAACTTTGCCTTTATGTAAAGGCCTTGTTTTTCTGCATTTGCCGCAATATCTTTGTTAAGCACTTCATGTACAACTGCCATACCGACAGCCATGGCCAGCGGCTGTCCTGAATACGTTCCTCCCTGGTCGCCGGCTTCAAAGATATTGTATTTTTCTTTAACCAATAAGGCTGCTAAGGGAAAACCGCCGCCAATCCCTTTTGCTAAGGTCATAATATCCGGCTCTATGCCATAATGCTCATAAGCAAATAGCTTTCCTGTCCTGCCAATGCCTGTCTGCACTTCATCAAAAATAAGGAGGATTCCCTGCTCGTCACAGATTTTACGAACTTCTTTAATATAAGCCTCTTCTACCTCAAAAACCCCGCCTTCCCCTTGAATGGGTTCATACATAATGGCACAGGTATTCGGATTGATAGCTTGCCGCAGCACATCCAGATTATTTAGGGGAACATGCTTAAAGCCAGGCACTTTAGGCGCAAATAAATCCTCCCACTTTTGCTTGCCGGTTGCTGACATGGTAGCTAACGTTCGTCCATGGAAGCCATTTATCGTAGTAATGATTTCATAAGCGCCATTTCGGTACAACGAGCCATATTTTCTCGCTAGTTTTATCGCGCCCTCATTAGCCTCTGCCCCGCTGCTGCCAAAAAACACCCTGTCAAAACAAGAATGATCTGTAAGCAGTTTGGCAAACTCAAGCATCGGCTTATTATAAAAAGACGGGCTGGCATTAACCAATTTGCGGCTTTGCTCTTCCAAGGATTTAGTGATAACCACTGGTGAATGTCCGAGACACGTAACTGCCCAGCCGCCAATAAAGTCTAAATACTTTTTACCGGCTGTATCCCAGAGGTGCATGCCTACGCCTCGTTCCATTACGACATCAGGGCGTACCGCAGTAAACAAAATTGACTGCTTGCCTTTTTCCATAAGTTCAGTTTCACTTATCAATGCATTACTCATATAAACCCCTCCCCCATAAATACCTCAATCCAATACATATTTCATGCCTTTGCTGCTGCAGGGGCAAGCCTGATCAAGGCCAGACTCCTTAAGCATGTTTTCCGGCATAACTATGCGATCAATGCAAAAAAAACCAATTTGCTTAAAGTAATCAGTGGCTGTCTCGGTAAGCAGGTATACCTCTTGTATATTCTGGCTTTTTAGCGCTTGCAGCATTGCTGTTACCAAAGAGCCGCCGATTCCTTTAGACCTGTAAGGGGATCTGACAGCAAAAGAACGAAGCAGCGCTTTTTTTCCCTCACATAGCACGCCAAGTATGCCAATAACCTGACCGTTATCCGCGACTAAGAAATGCTCCCCGGCTTTCTCCACGCCTACTGTCGGTAAATCGCTGACTATTAAAAGTTCTTTGATTTGAGCTAGATCACTAGCTTTGGCTCTCCGCACCAAATAATCTGTAAACATATGTTTTCCCTCACTTCTTTATATCCTCGCAGCACTTCCCATGCACGGCCTTAACTAAAAGTTCCAAACTCTCAATTACCTGCTGCTGCGTTTCTGCGGGCAAACATTCAAGAACCCCGGCATAATATTCCTTCATACGTGCTTCCGTACTTTTGTATAATTGGCTGCCTTGATCAGTAAGCTCCAATGTGACAAAGCGGCGATCGCATTCATGCGCCTTGCGCAGCAGCAGATTGTTTTTTACTAATTGCTCCACAACACGACTGACCGTACTCTTGTCCAAATTCAAAAGCTCTGCCAAATCATTTACCGACATATCTGTTTTTCGGCCAACTTCAACAAGCACATGGCTTTGCGTCAGAGTAAGACCGGAACATACCGCCTCATCTTTGTCTAGCAGGCCCAGTTTTCTTACCAGCATCCGTATATTTTCCCTTAATCGTTGACTAGAATTTGTATCGCTCATGCAAATACCTCCTAAAACTAGGATAACACCAACAGTTTCGTTTTGCAACTGTTTCATTGTCAAATCAATTATGAAAGGGCTACCCATAAGTAATGGTGCAAAAAAGCTACCGCACTATTTTCTTAGTGCGGTAGCCTCTTGACTAACCTTGTCTTTTGATTTCATCCAATATTGCAGCGATCCCCTCGCTTATATCATTAAGACTGGCTTTACTGACACTAAGCTTTAAAATTTTATTATTATAATATGAATCTAGATAGTTTTCGCGTATATCATTAATAATTATATCTTTCTCTTTGAGCCGGCAGATAAGCTTACTGATATCTACCTTGTTTAAAAACTCTGCACAAGCAAAAAAGCCTACTTCAGGAACATGCCATTTGATATTAGGAAAGCCTACAGCTTGCACTTTCTCATTTAACAGTTGCATTTTACTTTTATAGACTTTTTGTATCTTTTTTCTATGAGTTTTAATCATGCCGCATTTTATATATATTTCTAAGGCCCCCTGCGACAAAACCGAAGTACCCAAATCCATCCACTTTTTATACTTTTTAAAACATTCTGCCATAATTGGCGGCATCACAACCGTTGCAATTCTTAACCCAGGCAATAACATTTTTGAAAAACTCTTTATATAAATGACCCGTGACGACATATCCTCATAATATAGCGAATATGCGTTGCTATGCCGTTCCAAATCGCTTAAATAATCATCTTCTACGATATACACGTCATATTTATCAGCAAGCTTGACAATTTGCTTACGCTCGTTTGGTGACAGACTTGTGCCCAAGGGATTATGAAACCTCGGGCAAGTATAAAAAAGTTTTATATTGTTTTGTGCAAACGTTCTTTCAAGTTCAGCTAAATTTAGGCCTTGAAAATTTCTTTCTATCCCAAGCACTGGAATGTTACTAGTCGCAAGAAACTGCAAAATACCATTATATGTAGGCTGTTCAACCAAAATATTAGTTTTGTTATTCGGATACGGCATGGTTGACAAAATATGAATTGCCTGTTGCGCACCCGCTGTAATAAACAAATTATCGGGCTTGGTAAATATTTGATAATCCACTAGATATTTTGCCATTACCTCAATTAAGCTAGGAAGGCCCTGTGGCTGCGCATAATTAAATAACGCATACCGATATTTATCGATAGCCTGATTTAAACAATGCTGAATTTCCCTATAGGGAAGCACATTTTCATCAGGGGACGCCGCAGCAAAGTTAATAACAGCAGAGCTGTTATCTAATTTATTTTTATGTACCAAATAGTAGCCATCTTGCGGAATAGCATATACTATATGATTTTGCTGCAATTCTGTATAAGCCCTGACCACAGTCACCTTACTGCAATGAAACAGCGCGGCTAGTTCACGTATTGTTGGCAGCCTTTGTTCAGTCTTGATTTCATTTCTTGCTATCTTGTCTGTCAAATAATTAACAATCCCAATATACTTAGGCATTTTCTTACCCCTTTTATATTCCTTGTACTAGTACAACTCGTTAATTCCGTTCTTGTTAATAGATTGCGGTTACCGTATATTAATATTGTACTACGTAGTTAAAAATAATTCTCATTTAAAGGAGCGACTATATTATGTTTATTCTAGTTTTAAAATATATCAGCCCGCTTAGCGAAATTGATCATGCAATCCCTGCTCATATTGAATATTTAAATAAATATTACGGACTGAGCAAGTTTATTTGCTCCGGCCGGCAGGTCCCCCGCAAAGGCGGCATCATTTTGTGTACTGCCAAAGATATTTGTGAAGTTGAAACAATTATTAAAGAAGACCCGTTTAATGATAAAAAACTTGCGGAATATGAAATTATTGAGTTTTCTCCAAGTAAGTATGCTGATGAACTAAAGCCACTCTTGGGCTAACAACTACAATACTACTAGAGGGGTATCTCAATACGAGATACCCCTCTTAATTTAACGTTTAATATATTATTTTTAACAGTTGAGTGCTTTTATATCTTTAACAGCCGAGCAATATTTCCCCCCAAGACCTGCTCTAAAACCTCTTTGTCGGCAACGGTCTGTTCCAAAATGGTGCGCGCGGTAAGCGGCGAAGAGTAAGGAGCATCGGAACTAAAGAATGTACGCTCAGGATACTCCTGAATAGCAAAGGACGGCGCTATGGTAGTAAAGGTTGCTGATAAATCAAGATACACATTTTCTAAATCTCGCACTGCTTTTAATGTATTCAGCCAATGTATGCCGCCTAAATGCCCAAGTATTAATGGTACTGTAGGATACTTCTTGGCTAAATAGAGGAGCTTCTTAATATCATCGAAACTGAGCGGCAAGAAGGTATGCACCCAGAGCGGCAGATTCCCCACCTCCATTGATGCTTCAAACAGCGGCTCCAACTTCGCCGTTTGCCCGGAGCCTGGCGCCAATTCGCCAATACCGCGAAAGCCATTTGACAAAATATATTTACTTATCCACTCTAGGTTTTCCTGATAGGATAACCCAAAAGGAATAGGACCAAAACCTAGATACTTATCTGGATTTTCTTTGACAACTTCAGCAAGCTCTGCTAAGCTGCGTACCCTTTCCTGTAGCGGATTTTTCACGCCATTTAAAATATCATATAGCTGGTTTAATTCTGCTTCAAAATCAGCCATATTGGTCTTTGTTTCCGGATGAATGGTGGTACTAAATAAAATAGTGCGGTTCACCCCCGCATCTTTCATCAGCGCTAATTGCCGCTCCGGCGGCAGTATTACATGAGCGTGACTATCAATAATCATAATTTTTCTCCTTTTTTTCAAACTCTCGCAGCCGCTCTTTTAATCTGAATTGTACGTCCTGCAATAAAACTATCTGCCTATTTATCTCGTCTAGTTTAATTTTATATAGTTCATAGGCAGCCTTGCAGAGCGGCCGGCGGGTTTGTATATCAGCCGGGCATTCCATGATTGGCGCAATTTCATCAGTTGTCAGACCAAGACTTAGATAAAGCTGAATGGTTTTTACTTTATCAATTGCGCTTTCATCATAATCCCGGTAGCTATTTGGCAAGCGGCTGGCTATGATTAATCCCTTTGTTTCATAATACCGTATGGAACGTACACTGGCTCCGGTCTTAGCAGACAATTCCTTTATTCTCATTTGTATCTCCTTTCTGCCCTTATTATAAAGTATGACATTTATGTCAATGTCAAGTGCTTTGATATAATTTTTTTAATTTTACGATATAGTCCTTATAACATTACCGCTACGGTCTTTCTGTAATTCAGGGAAAAATAGGTTATCTTGACCTTTATTCCCCTCTTAAGAGGGGAATTTCTACAAACCGCATAGTAAAAAGGACTATGCTTTGACCGCTAACACGGTCTTTTGCATAGCCCTTATAATTATGAAATCTTTTATTGTTTCACCGCCCGATTAATCGCCGAAATAATGGCCTTAATTGAAGCAATACTGATATCGTCATCAAGACCAGCGCCAAAATGCGCTTTACCCTGCTCATCTTTCAGTTGAATAAAGGACAAGGCTTTGGATTTTGCACCTGAGGAAACAGCCTGTTCATCGTAGGAAACCAGTTCATAATCAGGCATATCTAAGGTCTTGATGGCGCTAAAGAACGCATCAATTGGGCCGTTGCCACTGCTGGTAATTTCATATACTTTACTTTGATATTCCACTTTTCCTTTAAAAGAAACGTCTACCGTACTGTCGTCATCAGCCTCATGCGAGAAGCGATAAGACTTTAGGTGGTAAGGATACTTATTGTCAAGATATTCGCCTTTAAATAAATCATAGACATCTTGAGAGGAAATCTCGGTACCGCGTTCATCACAGGCCGCCTTTACGATAGCGCCGAATTCAGGATGCATGATTTTGGGCAAATTATAGCCAAAACAGGTCTTGAGGATATACGCCGCGCCGCCTTTGCCTGACTGGCTGTTAATGCGGATAATGGGTTCATACGCCCGGCCGACATCAGCCGGATCGATCGGCAGATAGGGTACTTCCCAGTACTGGGTACCTGAAGTGCGCATATATTCCATGCCTTTATTGATAGCATCCTGATGCGAGCCGGAAAATGCGGTAAATACCAAGTCCCCGGCATACGGATGACGTTCATGTACACTCATCTTGGTAACCTGTTCATAAACCTCACGCACCTTACGGATATTGCTGAAATCAAGCTTGGGATCAATGGCCTGGGTATACATGTTCATGGCCAAGGTGACTATATCAACATTGCCTGTGCGTTCCCCATTGCCAAACAGCGAGCCTTCCACCCTTTCTCCGCCTGCCAGCAAACCAAGTTCTGTCGTAGCCACCCCTGTACCGCGGTCATTATGGGGATGCAGGCTGATAATGGCCGACTGCCGGTTTGGCAGATGCTTACAAAAATACTCAATCTGATCAGCATAGCCATTGGGCATACTGCCTTCGACCGTTGACGGCAAATTAAGAATGACTTTATTATTCGGCGTAGCCTCCAGCACCTCCATCACCCTGGCGCAAATTGCCACGGCATTATCCATTTCGGTGCCTGTAAAGCTCTCTGGTGAATATTCATAACTGAGTTTGGTTTCTTTAGGTACTTCTTTAGACAATTCTTTGATAAGTTTGGCGCCCTCGGCGGCAATATCAATAATGCCGGCCATATCTTTTTTAAATACAACCTTGCGCTGGAGTGTCGAAGTAGAATTGTAAAAGTGGATAATGACGTTTTTGGCGCCCTTAATGGCTTCAAAAGTCTTTCTGATGAGATGTTCCCTAGATTGCACCAGCACCTGAATGGTCACATCATCCGGAATATGATTACCTTCAATCAGCGTACGCAGAATTTCATACTCGGTTTCCGACGCGGACGGAAAACCAACTTCAATTTCTTTAAACCCGATGTCAACCAAGGTTTTAAAGAGCAGCAGCTTCTCCTCAAGATTCATAGGATCAACCAAAGCCTGGTTGCCGTCCCGAAGATCCACACTGCACCAAACAGGAGCCTTTTCGATAACCTTTGACGGCCACTGCCGGTCTTTTATCGGCACGCCGGGAAACGGAATATATTTTGCAAATGAACTCTTCATAATAAATTCTCCTTTTAGAGTCTGCTACAGAGTAACAGGCTCTTTTAATTTGTAATGAAAATAAAAAATCCCCGCCCCCAGCAAGGGGCGAGGAGAAATTCCACGCGGTACCACCCAAATTGACTGCACTGCAGTCCTCATCGCCTTTATCGGCATGACCTATAACGCGGCCTCTGCGTCCTGCCCTAATATCCTTTCAGGCAGGCAACTCCGGGATGAGCTATACACGAAAGGCTTGGCGCCGATTTTTCACCATCACCGGCTCTCTGAAGCTCTTACCTATCGTCTTATTCCCTTCAATGTCTTTAAGCCAAACATATAAACTTAATACAAATATATGCTAAGTAACGCAAATTGTCAATCCCTTTATAAAATGTATCACTTCTGTAAGCTGCCAATATATTTTTGTATCCTTGAAAAATACACAATAACTTTAATTCCTGTTATATCAGCTTGTCCCATTTAATAAGCCCCTAACCAATCGGTTAAGGCCTAAAAGTTAAATTTAAACTTCTGAATCAAAGTTTGTAGTTCTTCCGCCATATTGGCTAAATCATAGCTGGAAGAAAATATTTCTTCAATTAAAGCAATAAAAAACCACAGAACTTAATTTCTGTGGTAATAATCTGCATGGTGACCCCGGCAGGATTCGAACCTGCGGCCTTTTGATTCGTAGTCAAACGCTCTATCCAGCTGGGCTACGGGGCCATATATAAATTTCTTTCAGTCGAACAAAAGCTATTATATCATATAGATTTTATAAAGTCAAATAATTAGTTATGGTAATTTACGCAAATTTTTGTGCATAACGCCAACTTTATATACCATAATATTACTGGCATGTTTTCCACATTTTTATCCACAGGCAAACCCTTTATTTTTCAATAACGTTGCACCTTTTCCACAAAAATTACTTTTCATTAAGCAACTTATCCACATTTGCAGCTACTTTGTGGATAGTTTTGTGGATAAACACCTTTAAACCAGTAAATATCATCTGTTTTACCGTTGTGGATATCCTATCTAGCCAGATAAGTTATCCACAACGGTAAAACATTAGCTAGATTAAAATGTTATTTATTCTACCGGACGGCTCCAGTCTACTGACACCCCGGTTCTCATCCATAAATAAGTCAGCACCGCTTTAAAATCTGCTATTCCATGACTCGCAAGCATCGTCACATGCGCAAACTCTCCGATATTCCCCTTACTTATAGGAATAACCTGTTCCTGACTTAAATATTTCTCGACTTCACCGCGTTTACCCGCATGATCCAGCTGCACATTAATGCTGTTATTTGTGGTATTATAACCAATATACCCATACTGATTTTCATAACGAATACAAATTTTCAAATCTGCTGACTGCTTCACACAATATACCCCCTACTTAATTTAATTACGTCTTATTTTATACATTTGGAGGTTTTATGTTTAAAATCCTGCAAAGCTGCTATTTAATTACAGTTTTCGTTAGTAAAATTTTCCCCAAAGTAAAATGTGAACTAGCCTATTGGCAAAAAAAGGCCCAGCAAGCTGAGCCCGCACTAAAAGAGCAAGCGCTAGCCAGTATAACCGCAAAAAGGTTTCACTGTTTAGGCGGTTCAATATACAGCTTGTATACAGGTAAGTTCAGCAAAAACGCCGTACGCTTCATCGTTGCTTTACAAACCATCAGTGATTATCTGGATAACTTGTGCGACCGCGCAGGTATCGCTGATGAAAAAGCATTTCGCCAATTACATCTAGCTATGACCGATGCCCTTACCCCCTACAAGCCCCTGGAGAATTATTACCTGTATTATCCTTATAAACAAGATGGAGGTTACCTTGCGGCGCTGGTAACTACCTGCCAAAAGGAAGCAGCCAAACTCCCTAACTATTTAATTATCCAAAAAGATATCCTGGCGCTGGCTGGTCTGTATTCTGAGCTGCAAACCTATAAGCACCTTGATCCAGTCACACGCGAAGAAAAAATTAAGTTGTGGACAAGTACTTATTTACCTGTTTATCCACAGCTGACTACTTGGGAATTTGCTGCCGCTACAGGCTCGACCCTTGGCCTGTTTGCCTTGTGCGCTGCCGCCAAGAGCACACAGCTTAAGTATGAGCTTGCCAGCCGTATTGCTGAGGCCTATTTCCCCTGGATTAGTACACTACATATTTTATTGGATTACTACATTGATGAGGTCGAAGACAGCCTGTCAGGCGATCTCAATTTTGTTTCGTATTATACAGCCAATGAAGACATCCCGCAGCGGTTATCATTTTTTCTGAAAGAGGCCTTTTTCCGTATACAGAGATTGCCGCAAAGTATCTTTCATTACACCATACTTTGCGGTCTAATCGCGATGTACCTATCTGACCCGAAAGCCCACACCCCGTCAAAAAAAACTGCAACAAACAAAATATTAAAATCAGCTGGTATATACACTATACTGCTTTACACAATATGCAAAATACTGCGCCAGCAGAAAATACTATAGTTTTTATTTTTTTATTGCCGCAGCTGTTTTAATAATAGCCACAATCCACTCAGCGCTATTATACAGATCCTCTTCTTTAAGAAATTCTTCTGTAGTATGTACTTTGGACATTCCCACGCCCAGCACCGCTGTAGGCATTCCAAAGCTATTGAAGAAGTTGGCGTCACTGCCGCCGCCTGTTGCCCCAATATTGACCGTCAAACCAAGACTTTTGGCCGCCGCTTCTGCTAACTTTATCACTGCAGCGTCTCTTGACAGAACAAACGGCTGATAGGCTTCTTTAACAATTACTTCTGCCTTACCGCCATTTTCGCTAACAACTTGTTCAAAGGTTTCCTTCATATGCTTAGTCTGTGCTTCAAGCTTAGGCAGGCTGCGGCTGCGGGCTTCACAGAAAATCTTTACTTTATCTGGTACGATATTGGTAGCCACCCCGCCTTTAATAATCCCCACATTAGCCGTAGTTTCTTCATCAATCCGCCCCTGTTTAACCCTCGCAATAGCCTTAGCTGCAAGCACAATAGCATTATTGCCTTCTTCCGGCGCCAGTCCAGCATGCGCTGTTTTACCGGCAACTTTCACAGTTATCGAGTTTTGCCCCGGCGCCATATTTACGATTTCCCCAGGCGAGCCGCCTGCATCAAGGGCGTAACCAAAATCCGCCTTAGAAAGTTTATTACGATCAATGTGCCTGGAACCGCCCAACCCAGATTCCTCACAAATGGTAAAAACAGTAAGTATCCCGCCATGCGAAATATTATTTTCCTTAATAACCCGCAGACCCTCTAAAATAGCGCTAATCCCGGCTTTATCATCCCCGCCGAGAATGGTATCTCCTTGGGCAGTGATAACCCCATTTGCTAAAACCGGTTTAATATTGCTGCAAGGCTCAACACAGTCCATATGCGCACTAAGCATAATAACAGGTGCATTTGGCAAACTCCCAGCCATAAAGCCAAAAATATTGCCTGAAGTACCGCCGAACTGACTGCCTGCCTCATCTTCGCTAACTTCTAAGCCAAGCTCTGCTAATTTATGCTTAAGCATATCCGCTGCTTGCCTTTCCTCTTTACTGGGACAAGAAATTTGGACAAGTTCAAAAAATTCCGCCAGCATACGCTGTTTATTAATCACTTTCACGCACCTCCAATATAAATAAAACGCTTATGTTTAAAACTCAAACTCTATTAGTCTATTTTGGTTTTCTATCATTTAGCAGCCTGACTTTAGTGATAACTCCTTCACCAAACTTTAGCCTCAGCTTATCTACTGCCTGATACATATTATTTCGCTTTGTATCCTGATTGCTAAATAAGGATATTTCTTCGCCTACTGTTAATTTCGAAGCCGTAATGCCAAGGAGGCGGATACTCTCGGTTTTGGAGACTTTAGCACTGAGCGTTTTAGCTGCCGCAAATAACCTTTCATCAGTACTGCAGGGCTCAGAGAATGTACGGCTGCGAGTAATTGTCTTAAAAGAAGCAAACCGAATTTTGACGGTAATAGTGCGCGCACTAAGCCCCGCCCGTCTAAGCCGCCAGCCAACCTTTTCTGCTAATAGCAGCCATTGCGTTTCAATTTCCTCAGCCGAAAATAAGTCATGCTCATATGTAATTTCCCGGCCAATTGACTTGGGCTGACAATCAGGCATTACAGGACGGTCATCCTGCCCTAAAGCAAGCCGCTGAAGATCATAAACTTCCTTGCCACAGAACCGCTCTAACAACGAAACATCGGCTGATGCCAGCTGACCAATCGTCTGTATACCTTGTTTTATAAGCTGGCGGGACATTACTTCGCCAACCCCCCATAAACGTCCAATAGGAAGGTTTTTGAGGACAGCTGTATGCTGCCCAGGATAAATGACAACAAGTCCGTCCGGTTTCTTTAAGTCAGACGCCAGCTTTGCCAAAAACTTATTTGCCGCCACACCGGCAGATGCTGTCAAAGAAAGCTCTGCCTTTATCCTATCCTTAATCCGGCGGGCTATTTCCACCGGATCGGAAAATAAGAGCATCATACCTGTTACATCCAAAAACGCCTCATCAATCGACAACGGCTCAACTAGCGGCGTAAACTCATCAAAAATAGCCCGTATCTCTTTGGATACCTTACTATATTGTTCGTAATTACCTGCTAAAAATATACCCTGCGGACAAAGCCGCCGTGCCTTTGCCATCGGCATAGCGGAATGCACACCATAGGCGCGAGCTTCATAAGATGCGGTCGAAACAACGCCCCTGAGCCCAAGCCCCCCGACAATAACAGGCTGTCCGCGATACCCCGGATGGTCGCGCTGCTCTACCGAAGCAAAAAATGCATCCATATCAATATGTATTATCCAGCGCTGCATATTTCATCACCTTACAATCGAACTTACGTTCCATTATAAGGTAATAAGAATGGTACGTCAAGACGGTCAAAAAGCCAGCCGGGCTGGTAAGTGCGCACATTATGGTGCTATATACCAGTAGGCTGGCTGCAGAAGTGGTGTTAAAATGGATTTGATAATGAAGTATTCGTTCTAACTGTAAAAAAAAGCGGGAAGCCTAGGCTTCCCGCTTTTAAAGTTTAACTTATGCTTTTGTGGCTGCGGCTTCTTGAGCTGCAGCACTAACGCCTGCAAGACGTTTGTAAGTTTCCAGACGATGTTTTGCATCGTTTTCAGTCTTAGCAAAGAGCTGGTCAGCAGATTCCGGATTGGATTTTTTGAGGGAAGCATAACGAACTTCACCCATCAGGAAGCTTTGGAAATCAGCATAGTTTGGTTCTTTGGAATCAAGTGTAAACGGATTCTTTCCTGCTTCTGCAAGTTCAGGATTGAATCTGTACATTTGCCAGTAACCGCACGCAACTGCTTTTTTGATTTCTTCCTGGCTATTGCCCATGCCGCCCTTGAGACCATGGTTGATACAAGGAGCATAACCAATGATAAGAGATGGACCTGGGTAAGCTTCAGCTTCAGCAATTGCTTTAAGCGTCTGGTTTTTATCAGCGCCCATCGCAATTTGTGCTACATAGACATAGCCATAACTCATAGCCATCATGCCAAGGTCTTTTTTCTTGGTTTTTTTGCCGCTGGCAGCAAATTGAGCAATCGCCGCTGCCGGAGTTGATTTAGAAGCCTGTCCGCCGGTATTGGAGTAAACTTCAGTATCAAATACAAAGATATTTATATCTTCGCCGGAAGCAAGAACATGGTCTACGCCGCCGTAACCGATATCGTATGCCCAGCCGTCACCACCAAAGATCCACTGGGATCTCTTAACAAGATAATCTCTGTCTCTGTAGATTTTATTCAGCAGAGTATCATTACCTTTTTCAGCTGTGAGAAGTTCCACAACTTTATCAGCACGGTCACGAGAACCTGCGCCGATGTCTTTTTTATCAAGCCATGCTTCAAAGGCTGCTTTGAGTTCAGCACTAGCTGAAGGCAAAGCTTCTTTAATATCATTCGCCAGACGTGCCCGTACTGACTGGGTACCAAGCAGCATGCCCATACCAAATTCAGCGTTATCTTCAAACAGAGAGTTTGCCCAAGCCGGACCAAAACCTCTGTGGTTTTTGGTATAAGGCATAGCCGGTGCGCTAGCGCCCCAAATAGAAGAGCAGCCTGTAGCATTGGCAATCATCATTCTGTCGCCAAAGAGCTGAGTGATAAGTTTAGCATACGGAGTTTCAGTACAACCAGCGCAAGCGCCGGAGAACTCTAAGAGCGGCTGTTCAAACTGGCTGCCTTTTACTGTTTCTTTATTTACAGGATTAGCTTTTGGTGAAACGCTGAGGGCGTAATCCCAAAGAGCTTCGCCTTTCATCTGAGAATCAAGTGGTTTCATGACAAGTGCTTTTTCTTTAGCAGGGCAAACCTGAGCACAGTTGCCGCAACCTGAGCAGTCAAGCGGAGAAACAACCATTCTATACTGCAGATCTTTCGCGCCGATAGCCGCTTTAGTAGTAAAGCCTTCCGGAGCTTTGGCTGCTTCGTCAGCATTCACGAGAACCGGGCGAATGGCAGCATGCGGACATACAAACGAACATTGGTTACATTGAATACATTTATCTGTTTGCCATTCCGGAACTTTTACAGCAATACCGCGTTTTTCATAAGCCGCTGTACCAACAGGGAAGGTGCCATCTTCAAGCGCACCGACAAATGCGCTTACCGGCAATTTGTCGCCTTCTTGTCTGTTCATCGGATAAAGAACTTTTTCTACGAATTCCGGTACCTTTTTAGTTTCGATTTTAGCGTCTTTGGCTGTTTTCCAAGCTTCAGGCACGTTAACTTTCACAATGGATTCAACGCCTTTATCGATAGCGGCATTGTTCATGTCAACAACTTGCTGACCTTTTTTACCATAAGAAGTAACAACAGCTTCTTTTAGATATTTAACAGCGTCTTCTACCGGAATGATGTTAGCAATCTTGAAGAAAGCTGACTGCATAATCATGTTGATTCTGCCGCCAAGACCAATGCTTTGTGCAATGCCTACAGCATTCAATGTGTAGAAGTTGATGTTATTGCTGGCGATATAGCGTTTCATGGAAGCAGGCAAATGTGCTTCAAGTTCTTCTTGGCTCCAGATACAGTTGAGGAGGAAGTTGCCGCCTTTTTTGAGGCCAGCAAGTACATCGTATTTATATACATATGACTGATTGTGGCAAGCTACAAAATTAGCTTGGTTGATAAGGTAAGGCGATTTAATATGTTTTTTACCAAAACGCAGGTGAGATACGGTGATGCCGCCTGATTTTTTGGAATCATAAGCAAAATAACCTTGCGCAAACATGTCAGTTTTGTCACCGATAATTTTGATAGCGCTCTTGTTGGCGCCAACTGTGCCGTCTGAGCCAAGACCCCAGAACTTACAAGCGGTAGTGCCTTCCGGAGTTGTATCAATATCCGCTGCTACTTCAGGCAGTGATGTAAAGGTAACGTCATCATTAATGCTGACAGTAAAGTTGTCTTTCGGCTGATCTTTTTTGAGATTATCATACACTGCTACAAGGTGTGCAGGTACAACGTCTTTAGAGCCAAGACCATAACGGCCGCCTACAATAACAGGCTGCACTTCTTTGCCGTAGAAAGCTGTTTTAACATCAAGATATAAAGGTTCAGCTAATGAACCAGGTTCTTTTGTTCTGTCAAGAACAGCAATTTTCTTAACAGTTTTCGGAATATATTTGAAGAAATGTTCAATGGAGAAAGGTCTGTACAAATGTACGTTCAAAAGACCTACTTTTTCACCATTGGCATTTAAGTAATCAACGGTTTCTTCAATCGCATCGCAAACTGAACCCATAGCAATGATAAGTCTGTCCGCATCTTTGGCACCATAATAATTGAACAGGTGATATTCGCGGCCAGTCAGCTTGCTGATTTCAGCCATGTAGTTTTCTACGATTTCAGGCAATGCCTGATAATATTTATTGGATACTTCTCTTTCCTGGAAGTAAATATCCGGATTCTGAGCAGTGCCTCTGGTTACCGGATGATCCGGGTTCAAAGCCTTTCTGCGGAATGCATCAACAGCATCCATATCTAGTAATTTTGCTAATTCATCATACTCAAGAACTTCAATTTTTTGAATTTCATGGGAAGTTCTAAACCCATCAAAGAAATTGACAAACGGCACTTTGCCCTTAAGCGCAGCAAGATGAGCTACTGATGAAAGATCCATAACCTGTTGTACACTGCTTTCTGCCAAGAGTGCAAAACCGGTTTGTCTTGTAGCCATAACATCCTGGTGGTCACCAAAAATGTTCAAAGAACTTGCAGCAAGTGCTCTGGCGCTAACATGAAAAACAGACGGCAATAATTCACCAGCAATTTTGTACATGTTAGGAATCATCAGCAGAAGACCCTGGGATGCGGTATAGGTAGTGGTAAGTGCACCTGCCTGCAGTGAACCATGTACAGCACCAGCGGCGCCTGCTTCAGACTGCATTTCCATTACTTTTACTGGCTGACCAAAAATGTTTTTCTTGCCTTTTGCTACCCATTCGTCAACATGTTCTGCCATCGGTGATGAAGGAGTAATCGGATAGATTGCTGCTACATCGGTAAATGCATAAGATACATAGGCCGCAGCAGTATTCCCATCCATAGTTTTCATTTTTCTTGCCATAAAATTAAAATCCCCTTTCCCTTTCAACAATTGATTGTTAGAAATTGCCTTGTAAAAAATTACGCAAATATATTTGCATAACTATACAACAAAAAACAATAATTCTTTTCCTATCCGTACAACATAAAAACATGATACTGACAATAAGGTAAATAAACATCCTTATTGTCTAATTTATGCAACATATTTAATATACACCCATAATTACAGGATGTAAAGATTTTAGATATTTGTTGTAAAAGTAAGAAAACTTCACGGTTTAAAAAATTGTATCATTATGTATTTATGTACATTCCTCATATACATTTTTTGTATAATTACTATTTTTCATTTCTTTTCTTTCTGACCAATTTTAATGCCGCCATTTCTATAAATATAACATTCCCTATAAATTACAAAATTCCCGTTATAAATTGCTATTTTTCCCTGATATTATAATAAAATGCAGAGACAATAGCTGCCTCTGCATAAACATCACTAGTTTAATTTTCAGCACGCCTTATTTTTATCTTAGTACAAGCTCCAGTAATCACAGACTTTAAGCCGCCTGTAAAAGAGTGCTTTTCAAAATACAAGAAAATAATCGGAATGGCAATAAGGGTAAAGAAGGTTGAAGAAATAAGCCCGCCAATGATAACCCAGGCCATGCTGACTCTGGTTTCAGAGCCTGCCGTCATAGCAAGTGCAGTCGGCATCATCCCGACAACCATGGTTAGTGAAGTCATAAAAATAGGTTTTAGTCTGGTCTTGCCTGCCTCAATTATGGCATCCTTGGCATCCATACCACGATCCTTTAGGGTCAAAGTATAATCTAAGAGCAATGTGCCGTTTTTAGCTACTACACCATCCATAACCAAAATACCAATCAGCGAATACAAATTGATAGTATTATGGGTAACTGCCAAAAACACAAAAGAACCAATTAACCCGAAGGGCAGCGAAAACATTCTGATAAACGAAGTTGATAAAGATTCATACAGCGTCGAAAGCAACATATAAACCAGGATTAACGACAAGGCTAACGCCTGCCCCATTTCGCTGAAAGTAGTCGTCATATTATCCGCCTGTCCGGTGAAGCGATAAGAAACATTTGGTCCCAAAACTTCTGGTTTAATATTCTTCTTAATATCATTGATTACATCTTGCAACGGACGAGTGGTTATATTGGCTGATATATTAATAGATTCTTGTTTATCAACCCGTCTTAGCATAACCGGTCCGACATTATCTTCTACCCGCGCCACATCACTCAGTCTTACCAAACCGCTACTTGCCTGCACAGGTATAGAACTGATATCAGAGGCCTTATACCCATCACTGTTTTTTAATCTAACTTCAATTTTGGTATCTTGCCCGTCATTATTGGGGTCATTGGCAAAAGTCCCGGCCTGCGCACCGGCTATCGCCCCATTAAAGACATTGTTTACCGCATTGACGGTAGTGTTATAAAATTTAAGTTTTTCTCTGTCTACAATCAGCCTTAATTCCGGCGCCCCTTCTGTATAAGTGCTGTTGACATCCTTGATGCCGTCAATGTTTTTCATAACGTCCTGTACATTATTAGAAGCCTTAATAATATTATCGAGGCTTGCACCGCGGATTTCAATCTGTATTGGTGATCGTCCACCGCCGCCGCCACCACCGCCTGACACACCGGCAACCGAAGACTGCGTTTCACTTACTTGTGCAATGGCTTGGCTCATATCTTTCTGTAGAAACTTTCTTACCTGATCAGTAACCTGCCATACACTGCGCTGGCGATCCTTCATATCAAAGAGTTGCACGCTCACGCTGCCATAGTTGCCTGCCGGTGAGCCTACACTTGATAAATAATTTTTTACTTCGGGAATTGTTGTAAGATATTCTTCGATTTTCCGTACAGCCTCATTGGTTTTATCAATGCTTTGCCCTACTGGAAACTGCACAGATATATTAAAGCTGCTTTCATCTGTTTTCGGCATATACTCAGAGCCAATAATCCCCATCGGCAGTAACGAAACAGCCGCGAAAAATACTACTAACACCGTAGCAAGCACTTTTTTCTGATTGCCAAGACTCCAGTACAGCAGCCTTTCATATTTTTGCACTGCCGCTGATTCTAACCAATTCATAAAATCCCATACCCTGCCCTTGGGCTCATGCATGCCCTGGGCAAAAAATCTTGATGCCATCATTGGCGTCAACGTAAAGGAAATAAACATGGAACATAAGGTCGCAAAGACAATAGTCAGACCAAATTGGCGGAAATACTGCCCTGTCATGCCGTTCATAAACGCAATAGGCGCAAATACCATAACGTCACACAAAGTGATCGCAATAGCAGCCATACCAATCTCATTTCGGCCATCTTCAGCCGCAATTTTGGCTTCTTTTCCCATCGCCAAATGCCTATGGATATTTTCCAGGACAACGATGGAATCATCAACCAAAATCCCGATACAGAGCGACATCCCCATTAAAGACATCATGTTAAAAGTGAAGCCTGCTACATACATAGCAAAAAAAGTAGTAATCAGCGAAGTAGGAATGGCGATCATTACAGTTGCCGTAGAACGCCAGCCGCGTAAAAATAAGAAGAGCACCAAGCCTGTCGTAAACAGCCCTTCAATCAGCGCTTCGAGCGTATTATGCAAAGAGTCGTTTACATATTGCGAACTATCATTAATTATAACAAA
Organism: Pelosinus sp.; assembly: GCA_021372375.1. Classification (GTDB taxonomy): domain Bacteria; phylum Bacillota; class Negativicutes; order Propionisporales; family Propionisporaceae; genus JAJFUN01. Next base: position 72,473 of record JAJFUN010000017.1, read on the forward strand.
TTGATAATCCGGATATTCAGCACGCAAACTATTAAGCTGTTCCATCGCAGCCTTGGCCGCATCAACCAGATTGGCATCACTGTTTTTATAAACAGTCAGGGAAACTACATCCTGACCATTGGTACGTGCGTACCTGGTAACCCGCGCATCCTGTTCTTTCACTGTAGCCAGACTGCTCAGCGGAATACTGAGATTTTTGTTATTGCTGACATGGATGGAGGCTAGTTCTGCCGGCGAAGTATACTGAGCAGTCAACCGAACACTGGTCTCTTTATTATCACCATATACCGATCCGGCCGGCGTCATAAGGTTTTCCTGCTGAATTCGTTTGACAATTTGATCAAGCGAAATATTAAAATAAGATAACTTATCTTTATCTACTTCCACCGCGATTTCTTTATCACGACCGCCGTCCAGCGACACATCAGATACCCCACTTGCCCGCTGCAGTCGTTCGAGAAAGACATCATTGGCTACAGCATAAACATCAGCTAATGGCTTATCAGCAATTACTGAAATTTGCATAATTGGCGCAGCATTGACATCCCGTTTCATAACAACAGGCTCGTTAATCCCTGTCGGCAGCTTGCTGCGCACACGATCCACATACTTGGTTGCATCAATGGCCGCCATATCAACATTGGCCCAAAATTCAAATTCTAACGTAATCTGCGCTTTCTCGGGACGCGCCGTAGCCGTAATATGTTTTAGATTAGATAAAGATGACAGGGAATTTTCGAGTGGTTTAATAACATCCTGCTCAATCTCTTCTGTACCCGCCCCCGGATAATTTACCGTTACAGTAACATAAGGTACGTTTATGGCTGGCAAAAGTTCCACGCCCAAGCGGTAAAAACTAACTAACCCAAACACGACAAACAGCAGGACAATCATCGAAATGCCAATTGGCTTCTGAATAGAAAAACGCGTAATATTCAAGCTGATCACCCCTTGTCCGTCTGCGCATTGTTGGGGACAATAGTCATACCGGGCCGTAACCGGCTTAAATTGGTTAAAGCAACCGTCTCGCCTTCATTTAAGCCGCTTAAAATCTCTACCTTATCATCGCCGCGGGCGCCCACCTCAACAGTACGCTGCACTATGGTATTATGCGCATCAACCACATATACGTAATATACACTATTTTTCTCCTGCACCGCATCTTTAGGAATAACTAAGGCATTTTTCCGTAATGGTACATTTACTACGCTTCTGGCAAACATGCCGCTTTTCACGGCAGGGTCAGGATTCACCAAAGCAATCCTGAGGGAAAACGTCATACTTTGCGCATCACTTGCCGGACTAATATAAACCACTTTGCCTGGCACTGTTTTTCCTAAAGACTCAAGACCTACATTTACATCCATCCCCACGCTAAATGCCCCGAGATCTTGCTCAGAAACCTGACAATCCACGTATATATTACTATTATCAAAAATACTCAAAATCTTCTGCCCCGCCGGCGCGATATTCCCGACTTCTACTTGGCGATAGCCGATTACACCTGACCGCGGCGCGCGGAGTATCAAATCATCACGTTGCTTTTCTGCTGCATTAATACTTTGCTGCGCTTTAAGAGCAGCAGCCCTCGAGGACTGTATCGAAGCGGCAACCCCTGAATTCATTTGATTGGTTAATGTATCTAATGCTGCTTTGGCATCAGCTACCTGCTGCTGACTTGCGTCTAAACTATCTTTTGATATACCGCCTACATCATATAATGTTTTACTGCGCTGATAGCTGTCTAGAGCCCGTTGATAATCCGCCCGAGCCTTATCATAATTGGCGTTGACTGTAGACTCTGTACTGATTGCGTCAGCCGAAGCCTGCTGATAAGCGGCCCGGTTTTGCGCGATAGAAATATCACCGTCTCCGGTATCCTGAATAACTAAAACGTCCCCGGCTGATACCTGCTGGCCTAAGGTTACATTTACCGCAGCCACGCGGCCTTGATATTTAGGAGCAACGTCCACCTGTGCTTCCGGTACCGTTTGCCCGCTAAGCGAAATGCGTTTTAGTAAATCAGTCCGCTGCACAGCTGTTACATCTACGGTTGCCTGCATTTTGCTTTTAGAAGTTTGACTTCCCGCAGCATATTTTTGCTTATAAACGGCAAACCCTGCCACTAATATTAAAATAATGCCCACAATACTAAACACTTGTACCTTGGATAAACCTTTTAAGCGCTGATATCTCATTGAGCTAATCTCCTCCTACCTTTACGCTTTCCTAGCAGCTAACTAGAACGAACTTATCATATCTACAATTTTAAAATAAAACTATGACAAACATATGACAATCAAAATTGGCTTTTCTGCCAAAACTGTTCAGTTTCTACTATAATTGGCGTTACTGGTATTTTTGTTAATTCAAACAGTTCAATTGTCTCACGCGCTGTAATAGGCTGACAAGTTATAAGCATTCCTGCTTTCCAGGCCAAATAGCCGATAATTGCCTCTGGCCTTACGCCATTTCGCCGCAGTGCAGCAAGCGACAAATCACCATGGCGCTTGGAAAGCCGGTGCCCGTCCTGACCAACCAGGAGCGGCACATGATAAAAAGCAGGAGCCTGAAGGCCTAAAAGCTGATATAACAGCAGCTGCCTGGGCGTTGAATCAAGTAAATCATCCCCGCGCAGCACATGAGAAATATTCATAGCCGCATCATCAACTACAACCGCTAATTGATAGGCGTGCACGCCATCTGAACGCCGCAGCGCAAAATCACCAACATCTCTTGCTATATCCTGCTTTCTGAGTCCGCGCAGCCCATCTTCAAATGAAAGTTCTCCAGGCCGTACCCTAACCCTTAGCGCTGCCGGCCGGCTCTCTGCTTTACGATTACGACAGGTTCCCGGATATACGCGCTCACCGTCCGCGCTATGCGGCGCCGATGCCGCAAGCTGGGCCCTAGTACAATAGCAAGGATATATCAGGCCTAAACTCTCCAATTTTTCTAATGCCGCCTGATATAAATGGCGGCGCTCATCTTGACAATAAGGCCCATAAGTTCCCCCGACATCAGGCCCCTCATCCCAGTCAAGCCCTAGCCAGGCTAAATCATTCATTACGTCTTTTATATATTCTGTCCGAGAACGCTCAGGATCAAGATCCTCTATGCGAAGCACCATAGTCCCCTCGGCTTTTCTAACCTGCAGCCAGGCTAAATAAGCCGTCCAGGCATTCCCCAAATGCATGTGCCCTGTTGGGCTAGGTGCAAACCGTCCGCGCATGCTTTTCTCCCCTTCCGTCAAAGACCTATCTTCCCTATAATACATTATAAAGGAGCTATCGCATTAGTAAAATTAGTGCGACAGCCCCTTTATAATTCAAAATTATAACCATGTAACCTGCAGTGGATTTCTATCTACCAGTCGCCGATAGGTAATTCTCGGATAACCTACCATCATCATGCCCACTATCGCCATATCGTCGGAAACTTTAAGAAGATTACGCAGCGGCTGATAATTTGCTCCTCCACACAGTTCAGCAAAGCCGGCCCAGCAAGTCCCTAGTCCCAGCGTTGTAGCATATAGTTCCACATATTCAAGCGAAAAACGGGCATTGTCATGTCCTATCGGCAAACTTTTGTGCGCAATGGCCACAATCACACCAGGGGCATCTCTGAGAATAATATCTTCGCCAGTACGTTTATAGCGTTTAACTAGGCCAGCATAACTCTGAGCCCACTCGACGCCCGCACTAACTTGCTTTTCAAACCAATCAATCGTTACGTTAGTTATTCCTTTCAGTATTTCCGGCTTATCAACAACAATATAAGATAAACCCTGCGAATTGGTTCCGGTAGGCGCAAACCGAGCAATATCTAAAAGTTCCAGCATCTTTTCTTTACTAACTTTTTCTTGTTTGTATTTGCGGATAGAGCGTCGTGAGCGAAGGAATTGAGCTGCTTTTTCCGGAGAAAGCACCGGATACTCTGAAAGTTCTACTTGCCTAGCTAGCGGTGTCTTGTTATTATCAATGGCTGCCTTGGGACAAATTGCTACGCAGTGCCCACACTCCATACACCCTGCGGCATACCTCTCTTCCGGACCTGCTTCCCCCATAGCAACAACACCGCAAGCACATACCTCAGCACAAAGACCGCATTTTATGCAAAGCTCCTGATTTATTTTTATTAAACTCATAATTCAATCTCCTCTCGCCGAATAAGTACGCAAGAATAGCCTTCTAGCGGTTATCCACCTTTTCCATTCCTCTTAAATCATGCTCCTGCATACGATACCAGGCCAGTTCCTGAAACCGGGTACCAGGTTTACCGTAGTTGCAGTACGGATCAATTGAGATGCCGCCGCGCGGCAAAAATTTGCCCCACACTTCGATATAGCGCGGCTCCATGATTTTGCTAAGATCCTTCATAATGATATTTACGACATCTTCATGAAAATCACCGTGATTGCGAAAGCTCAGCAGATATAATTTAAGCGACTTACTCTCAACCATTTTTACTTCAGGGATGTAGCTGATATAAATTGTAGCAAAATCCGGCTGCCCGGTCTTCGGACAAAGGCTGGTAAACTCGGGACAGTTGAATTTTACCCAATAGTCATTTTCAGTATGTTTATTATCAAACACCTCCAGAACTTCCGGGGTATATTCATACTGATACTTGGTATTTTGGTTGCCCAGCAGGCTAATCCCTTCTAATTCATTATCTGTGCGCGTCATAGACCTTGCTCCTTTTTATTATTTACTGCTTAGTTTTCCAGCATAAAGTGAATTCTACACATTGAGGCACTTACGAGTCAATGGACGGATCTTCGCCGCCTCACCCAAATCACTGTTCTGCGAGAATTTCGCTCCCTGACTTACTACGAGTTTCTTTTAGTGCCAATATTTTTTAATAACACGTAAACCTGGAAGATTATTAAAATTATATAGCAAAAACCTTAATAACACAAATTATACCTTTAATTGAAACATAGAATAAGACATGGACAGTGGGAACGGAATTCGTAAGCCTCAAATTTATGCTTTTGATAATAAAAAAAAATCGGAGCAATAATTGCTCCGATTTTTTTATTTTCCGTATGTGCTTTTTAGTGAAACCACGGATTATTGGCAAACCTTACCTGGATTCAAAATGTTTTTAGGATCAAATGCTAATTTAATATTCTTCATCAGATCTATGGAATCATTGCCCAGTTGATTAAATAAATAAGGTCTCTTAGCATATCCGATACCATGTTCGCCAGATACTAATCCCTCTAATTCTACTGACTTCTTATACATACATTCGAATACATCATGCAATTTTTTCTGCCACTGTTCTTTTGGCAAATCATCGCGTAACACATATACGTGTAAATTTCCATCGCCTGCATGTCCAAAGCTTCTAATTCTTATATTAAACTGCTCTTGTAGTTCATCGGTATATTTAACAAACTCTGCTACCCGGTTTCTTGGAACAACAACATCACATTCATCCATCTCTGTTGTTGTGGCTTTGATAGCTTCCAAGAAGGCACCTCTGGCCGACCAAACAGCTTCTTTTCTTTCATCGGTATCAGTTATATAAACATCTATTGCCCCTTCGTCCAAGCAGATCTTAGCAACTCTATCATAGTCTTTTTCTATATCTTCCTTGCTGTTTCCATCAAAAGTTAACAGAAGATAAGCATCAGCTGAGTTATCAGGGAATTTCTTTCCTAAAAACTCCTCGGCTGCAAGTATGCATTCTCTTTGCATAAACTCTATAGCTGTTGGTATTGCCTTTGATTTTATAATTTTAGGAACGGTGGTTATAGCTGTTTCTAAGTTAGCAAACGGAATAAGCAGGCTTATCGTCTTTTTCGGCAGCGGCAACAACTTTAATACAGCCTTTGTTATTATGCCCAATGTTCCTTCTGAGCCGCAGATTAAATCTTTTATACTATAGCCTGAACTATTCTTAACAACCTTGCCGCCAACTTCGATAACTTTTCCTGTAGGCAACACTACCGTAAGCGCTCTTACATAATCCCTTGTTACCCCGTATTTAACAGCTCTCATGCCGCCAGCGTTAGTACTAATATTTCCAGCTATTGTAGCTGATTTTTCACCTGGATCTGGCGGATAAAATAAATCATGATCTTCTACGAATTTTCCTATTTCCATCAGCAAAACGCCTGGTTCTACTGTAAGCGTTAAGTTCTCTTCATCGATTTCAAGAATATTATTCATTTGCGTTAAATCAATCATGATTCCGCCAAAAATGGGCACTGAAGAGCCAACAAGTCCTGTGCCTGATCCTCTTGCTACCACCGCAATAGTATTTTCATAGGCATATGTCATAATCTTTGCTACTTCTTCTGTGCTTAATACTTGAGCTACAACCTCTGGCATTTTGCTTATGCCGCCAAGTTCATCATGGCTATAATCTTCATTGATATTTTCTCCAACTAGAACCCTGTCTGCGCCAAGTAAGTTTATTAAAAAATCTATATCTTTTTGGTCTAACTGTTTGTATTCATTCGTACAATTACAATCCACTTTATTACCTCCTGCTTCCTATAGTATAGCAAAATTAAGCTATTCCCTTGCCGGCCTTTATATTACTGATCAAAGTAGGAATTACTTCATAGATATCTCCCACTATGCCATAATGTGCTACATTAAATATAGAAGCCTTAGCATCTTTATTTATAGCAATTATGCAATCCGAATTATTCATACCAGCAGCAAATTGAACAGCGCCAGATATGCCGCACGTAATGATCAATTTAGGTTTTACTGTTCTTCCGCTTAAGCCGATCTGTTTTTTAGCATCTGCCCAGCCTGCTTCAATCAGCGGCCTTGTTACAGCTACCTGAGCGCCAAGCAAATCTGCCAGTTCTTTTATCATTTCTAAATCTTTTTCCGATTTTACACCACGCCCAGCGGCAACTATTACTTCTGCATCGGAAATACTTGATTCCACTTCTTTTTTAGTTATATTTAATACATTTATGTTTGAAGCTAACTTACTTGTATCCATATCACAAACAGTTATCTTGCCTGATATTTCAGCCGAACGTTCTGGTGCATCCATTACTTTATATCTCACTGTTGCCATCTGCGGTCTGTTATTGGGGTTTATTATCTGTGCCATTATATTGCCGCCAAAGGCCGGTCTTATTTGTACTAAGTCTGTATTTTCTTTCATATCAAGGATTGTACAGTCAGCTGTAAGCCCTGTCTTAAATCTTGCTGCTACCCTAGGTGCTAAGGATCTCCCGATTGTTGTAGCACCAACCAGCAAGGTTGACGGCTTTACTTTATTAATAAAATCTTCCATACCTGCTGTATATGGTTCGATTCTAAAATCTTTTAACTCTTCATAATCATATACGAAAACTTCATCTACGCCATAATGCAAAATTTCTTCGGCCTTATCCTTAATACCATAGCCCATAAATACGGCATATACAGGATGGTTAATCTTAGCCGCTAATTCCTTAGCTTTGCCGATAAGTTCAAAAGTCACCGGATGGATGTCACCTTCCACATGATCTACATAAACAGCGACCCCATTCCATGCACTTTTATCTATGTGTTTTATTTCATCTTCAATAAATTCCATTACGCCTGCTGGGCCCTTTTTGACGCAAAGCTTACACATTTTACAAGCTGCACTAACTTCTACTTTTCCGTCTTTATCTTCAATAGCGCCAAACGGACATATTTTTAGCAGCGCATCTATATTTGATGAATTGATTTTTTCCTGATTTACAATTAATCTTCCCAATTTACTTGCCTCCTAATTTTCATAATACAACCAAAGCGACTGAGCTTAAATAAATTTAGATTTTTTAAGTTTAGCAGTTAGCTTGTCCGCTAATTCTGCTCCACTGCCATTCCATATTTCCTTGTCAGTATTTACTGCCGGCGGGAATATTCTCTCTACTTGCGTTGGCGATCCATTCAAGCCGTATCTTTTTTCATCTTGATCCGCAAAGTTTTTTAAGCTCAACATTTTTACTTCTCTATCTTTAATTTCTAGCTTTTTCTTATAAGATGGCAGTCTTGGTTGATATATTTCTTTTTCTACCGTTAGTAAACAGGGAAATTGTATTTCGGCTACTTCAACTGTATTAGGCATATCCATTTTTACTACTATTGATTTATCTTTTAATTCTTCTATTTTAATTGCATTTGCGATATGCGGTATTGCTAAGTATTCCGCCATTTCCGGACCTACTTGCGCTGTATCTCCATCGGTAGTTTGTTTACCGCATAGGATTAAGTCTATATGTCCCATTTGGCGAACGCCTTGTGATATTGTGTATGAGGTCGCTAAAACATCCGCCCCGGCAAATTTTCTATCAGAGAGCAATACACCTTCATCTGCTCCCATCATATAGGCTTCCCTAATTACTTCTGCCGCCTGCGGTGGTCCCATACTTATGACTTTTACAGTTCCTCCGACTTCTTCTCTTATTCTTAAGGCTGTTTCAAGTGCATACAGATCATATGGATTCATTTTTGAATCCACACCGTCCCGTTTTAACACTCCAGTTACTGGATCCACTTCAACTTTTGAAGTTTCTGGTACTTGTTTGATGCATACTAAAATGTCCATTCATTACCTCCAGAATATGTTTTAGTTTTCCCCCATAATAAATTTACAATTCTCTAAATAATCAAGCAACAATTACTAATATGATTATAAAAAGAAAATAGCTTGACTGCGACCATATTTAATGTTAACATTTGTTACGTAATGGTCACAATTATGAATTGCGGTTGCATTATTATCCCACATTTCCGTTTTTATGCTATACTCAATCTTGAGTTAGAGGAGTAATCAACTTGACCGATGCAGAATACCTACTTTCCTTTTTGCAGGAAAAAAAGGTTCCAACTATAACTAAAAAACGTCACAAATACCTTGCCTATCAGGGTTGTGAACAGACTTGCACCTATGTGCTTGCCGAAGGCGTGGTAAAAACAAGCGTCATCCTGCGTACTGGGCGCGAGTTCAATATTGCTTATTTGAAAGCACCAGATATTATCTCTTTACTGCGCGATGAGGTTTCGCATAATCCGCCGGCACCCTTTAATATTCGTGTAGAAACCCAATCTGCTACTTTTTATCAAGTTGAACGCGTAGTCTTTTGGAAGTATATAAACCAGAACGCCCGGTTACAAAGCTATGTAAAAGATTACTATCGAAGAAAACTTATCGAAAGCATCTATCAGCAGCAACTCATGACAACAAATGGCAAGAGAGGCGCGGTTTGCGGTTTTCTTACGACCTTAATAGACAATTTCGGCACAGACACACCAGATGGTATACTACTCAATTTATCAGTGACAAACGAGGACATTGCCGGCTTTTGCGGTATTTCTACCCGTAATAGTGTAAATCGTATTATGCACGACCTTAAGGATCAAGGAATTTTAGATATACGCCATAAACGTATCTTAATTCGGGATTTATCGCGCCTAACAGACCTCATCGGAGAGTAGTCTAACTTTGAAACCATACAAAAAGCTATTTATGTATATCTCATACTTTGCGATATACGTAAATAGCCTTTTTGTATTCTAATTAAATACCTCTGCCTGACACCGTATCCCCCCAGTTTAAATTAAATTTGACGGTCATATTTGCCTTACACGCCGTTTTTACCTGTCCACTAATACAAACTATCACGCAATACATAAAAACACGTTCTATTGCTTCATGTGGGGGGTAGATTTTGCAACAGCAAAGATATGTAAATAATAGCACCTATTAGAATGATACATTACCTTTTTTCTGTTTTACTCTTTATCTTTTTTCTCAAAAAGCCAATCAAATTATAAATTATAATCCACAAACCAAGGTCAATTAAAAATTTAATATTAAATAAGCCCTCTTGAATGTCGTAATGAAATCCTATAATTTTGTAAATTATCCTAGTAACTACGAAAGAAATTAAAAAGTTCATTTTCCCCTCATTTATAAATATTATTTCCGCAATTATCCCATATTATACATCTATTCAATTGAAAAATTAAACAACCCTTTCCCCATCTATTTTATCCTGTGTTCAATCGCCGAAAATACCTGCTTTAATATTTCATCAAATTCCTGATAAAGTTTGGAAATATTCTCCACCCCCCCCTTAGCAAGTGACTTTTGAAGATTTGACGCAGCTTCATGCAAGCCTTTGGCGCCGATACTTCCAGAGCTGCTTTTTATCTTATGTACTATTTGCGCTGCTTCTTCATAGTTTTCCTTTTCAATTGCCGTCTTTAAACTCAAAGCAGTTTCCCTATTTTCATTGTAATATTCTCGTAAAACCCTAATATATAGAGCTGCGTTCCCCCCCATATGTCTAATTCCGTCTTTTTCATCCAACACAGCTTTATCCACCTTGCTTGGTTCTTCTTGTTTTACTTCCTCATCTAATTTTATGCCAAACTTTTCTTTATATGGTTTGATTACCTGCCATATAGTTTTTACAAATTGCTCCGGGTCAAATGGTTTACTGATATAGTAATCAATTCCAACGGTTTTGCACTTTTCCTCAACCCCTGCGATAGCATCTGCCGTCATTGCAATAATTGGAATAGTGCTATCCACATTTCTAATTAGGCTTGTTGCTTCATAGCCGTTCATTACAGGCATATGAATGTCCATTAATACTATATCAAAATCTTTTTGCTGGGAAAAAACCTCATAACCGTCCACGCCATTATCTGCGAGTGTAACCCTAAATCCAGACTGTTCCAAAATAGATTGCGCAATAAATTGGTTTGTTTTGTTATCCTCCACAATCAGCACATGATAAGGATATTCCACCATAAAGAGCTTTTCAGTAGTGATAAGTGCAGAACTCTCAAGCACTTTAAGAACATTAATCTTAAAGATTTCAACAATACCATTATATAAAATAGAAGGTATTATTGGTTTAGTTATACCAAAATCCAGTCCGGCATCTTCTAACTCCTTAAAAAGTTCTTCCTTCGCTAAGGGCAGCATTACTATAAATTTGGGTACTTCTTTAAACCAAGACACCCCTTTTACTTTAGTACAAAATGCAATCCCCCCATCTTGCGGGGTATCATAATCTACAATTAATAAATTATAGGCATTTCCATCCTCCCTTGATACCTGCTCCATAAGCTCCATTGCTCTGGCTTCTGAAGTTACAAATTCGGCAACCATATTAAACGAATTTAAATAATCTTCTAACAGTTTTCGGTAAAAAGCATGCTTTTCGACAACAAGTACTCTAATATTCTGGAAATAAACCGAAGCCGCTTTTTTCTTTTCCTCATAATCTTTATTGCGATCAGCCTCCAAAGTCAGCTGTACATTAAAGGTTGAGCCTTCATCAACTGCACTATATACCTCTATGCTGCCCCCCATCTGCTCAATCAAGCTCTTAGCTATGGATAAACCAAGACCGGTACCGCCAAATCTCCTGCTAATACTAGAATCGCCCTGGCTAAAGGGTGTAAAAAGCTGTTCAAGCTGCTCAGCAGACATCCCAATTCCCGTGTCTTTAACACTGAACTCAATAATATAAGCATCCTTTACCTTTGCCACTAAGCGAATAGTAACAGAAACAGCACCATCCGTAGTAAACTTCACCGCATTATTTATTATATTCAATAAGATTTGTTGAATTCTCTTTTGATCCCCCCAAAAGAATATTGGTATCTCTGGATCTCGCTTAATAGAAAAATCAATATTTTGCTCATCGATTTTAAAAGATAAAATGTTGATTAACTGCTCTAAAACATCATCTAAATTAAAGGAAACTATTTCAATATCTATTTTTCCGGCCTCTATCTTGGAAAAGTCTAATATGTCATTAATAATACCTAACATATCCATTGCCGCCCTAGTTATTTTTTCTAAATAAATTTTCTGCATTGTTGTAACATCTGTTTTTTTAATTACATAAGCCATGCCGGTGATTGCATTTAATGGCGTTCTGATTTCATGCGACATCCTTGCCAAAAAGGTGGACTTTATGTGATTTGCATACTCCGCCTCCTCTTTGGCAATTTTCAAAGCTCCCTCAATTCTTTTGCGTTTTTCAACTTCTCGTCTTAATTTGATAATCCAATAAAAAGAGACAAGAAAAATAATGGCAAGGATGACACCAATAACTCCAACTACTCTGATGATTGCTGTGTAATCAACCTTCTTTTCCACACCAATCCAACGATTATCAATATTTATTTTTTCCTCATGAGTTATGTCTGCTAAAGCTTTATTTAGTATGCTGACTAATACTGGCCAGTCTTTTCTTACAGCAAAATAAAGGGATTGAGGCTCTTCTGATTCTACTTTCACATACTTTAAATTTGTAATGCCATTTGTCTTGATTAAATAATTTGAAGTCGCCAAATTGCCTACAAATGCTTCTTCTCTGCCATCTGCAACAGCTCTAAGGGCCTCATCAACATTAAAATAAGGACTTAGTTCCATATTTTCGAAAGCTTTTAAATAACTATGATGCGAACTATTTGTCTGTACCGCCACTTTATGATTTATCAAATCAGCAATGCTCTTTATGGTATTATTATTTTCATTTATATAGATAACCCTTTGAAATGAATAATAAGGTTCCGAATATAAAAAATACTTCTCACGCTCTTTGGTCTTTGAAACACAGGGGAATGCATCCAACTCTCTTAATACCCCTTTTTCATATGCTTCCGGCCAGCTCAGATCCTTTTCAACAACCAGCTTGAGCCCTGTCCTTTCACTGATTAGTTTAATATAATCTGCGGCAATTCCTTTATACACGCCATCTGTATCAAAAAATTCATAAGGGATAAATTTGGGATCAACACCTAGATGAATAACAGGATGTTCTTTAATAAAATCCTGCTCCGTTTGCGTTAACTGAATATCCTTTTGCGCCGCAAAGCAAACATGACTTACGATTAGAAACACTACTATACTAAGAAAAATTTTTTTAAGCAATTTCATATATATCACCCTATTTCATCTTATGCCTGAGTATATTTATTAGTTATCTCTTTTATTTGCTCTTCCATAGCTAAAAACGCCTCGACAAGATTGGGGTCAAAGTGTCTTCCCTTCTCCTTTCTTATTAATGACAATGCCTCTTCATGTTTAAATGCCGGTTTATATACTCTTTTACTGATTAAAGCATCATATACATCAACAATAGCCATTAAACGACCGGGTAGTGGAATTTCTTCGCCTTTAAGCCCTTTTGGATAACCACTGCCATCGTATTTTTCATGATGGCTGCCTATACATTCTATCGCTGTTTTTATAAAAGAAGGCATACACTCCTCTGCTACCTCATATCTCAATGCATTTATTCCATAAATAGTATGTTGCTTCATTATTTCAAATTCATCATAAGTTAGTTTGCCAGGCTTTAAGAGAATGCTATCAGGTATTCCTACTTTCCCAATATCATGTAAAGGCGCCGTATCAAAAATTTCTTTAATGTAAGCATCTGACAGTATGCTAGCGTAAGGCCCCGTATTCTTTAGTTGCTCACATAAGGCTTTTATTATCCATTGTGTTCTTTTGGTATGATTGCAAGACTCGATATCTCTTACCTCTAATAGCGCAATAAGCGCATGAATAGTAATATCTCTGGTAAAAACCAGTTCCTTGGTTCTTTTCTGTACCGTCTCCTCTAAAATAGCATTACTTTGCTCTAATAGCTTACTGTTGTTTTTCAGCTTAGCATGGATTTCAATTCTCTTGCGTAGAGATTCCAGATTTAATGGTTTGCGAATATAATCTACCGCGCCAAGCTCCAGCCCCCGTATTTCATTCTCCGCTTCATCATAATTAGTAAGAATAAGCGTTATTATCTTTTTATATTCCTCATTCTGCTGAATAGCTTGTAAAACCTCAAAACCATTCATTCGAGGCATATTTAAGTCCAAAATTATTAAATCAATATCTGGTTTCTTTTCAAGAATAGCCATAGCCTCAATACCGTCATTTGCAAACAACACCGGATAATCAGATAACATGCTTTCAATCAAAAGCCTATCTGTACTTGAATCATCTACCACCAGTATTTTAATGTCCACGCTAGCCCCCCCTTTATTTTTTAGCTATTTACTCAGTATTTTATTCCCTTCAACCTCAATCCTTTGCAAAAACTCATCAACAGACAGCTGTCCAGTCATTACTTGATTGAGTCCTGGTGCATAGTACCCGTCCTTTATGATTTGCCATTTAGGAACAGGAACATCAATGCTGGGTCTGTTAAAGCCCTTTAAAAACGGCAGGTATTGCGGGTATTTTTCAAATACAAAACTATCTGATAGATCGTTACGTACAGGCACTCTAAACGGATAATAGGTATCGTGCTCAGGGCTGTGTTCCCCGTCCAAGATTTTTTCCTGGGCTTCTTTCGAAATCATAAATTTTATAAACTTTATAGCTGCTTCTTTTTTCTCATTATCCATGCCGCTTGGTATTGACAGCATCATGGGGCCTACTTCAGAGCAAAGACCGATATCTGCTAAATTAATAATGCCAACAGGAAAAGTCTTGCCATTTTTCTCATTGTCAGCAACTCCCCACACGCCTTGAAATTCAAAGGCAATTTTCTGGTTTCTAAAATGTTCGAGTACTTCTACTCCGGTATCGCTAAGCCAGGAATCCTGTGCATGTTTCCCCAAAACATCTTTATAAAAGATAATAGCTGCCTTAGCTCTTTCGTTATTTACAGCAACCTTTGTACCGCTTGCATCAACTAAATCAGATCCATATCCATAAACAAACTGGTTTACCATCCAGGAAATATCATTATGATTTGCCCCAACAAGGCCTATCCCTCTGGCATTCGTTTTCTCTTCAACTGCTTGACACGCGTTAACCAAGGAATCTAAACTCTTAATAGCAGCTGCATCTACATTAGCCTTTTTCAAAAGCTCTTTATTATAAAGCAAGCAAATCGAATGGCCTGCCCACGGAATACCATATATACCTCCGTTGAATTCACCTAAATTCCATAATTCCGGATAAAACAGTTCCTTCTCTTTTGAAAAATATACTGAGATATCTTCCAATTTCCCTTTATTCCCAAAGTACTTCACATATCTATAAGGCAAAGCATAGATGGTCTCTGCAGGTTTTTCGGCTAAAAGACCTTCTATCCTCTTCACATCTTCATCTCCCCCCTGTAACACTATTTCAAAACCATCGTTATTCTTTTTATTATATAAATCCACGATTTTTTGTATTGCTTCGCCACGACCAGAATAGGCCGTCCAAGTAATTCTGAAAGGCAATTGCTGTTGATGGGTTGTTTCTAATGTATTTTGCTTTTTCCCACATGAAACTAGAAATACAACAGCCAAAAAGACCATACCTAGCAATAACAATGTCCTGCTCTTCACTTTTTGCCCCGCCTTTCAATATGTATATATAGAGAGAAATTTCTAAATTCCTTATAATTACATATTATCACAATAATTTCCTAAATAGTAGTGAGATTAAGCTAATTAGCAAGGTTTCAGAAAACGCAACAAAAAAAGGACCTTCTTATTGTCGAGTTTCAAAAACATACCGCAGATTTGGCTAAAAAGCCGAGCGGGAAACGGGATTATTTGCATTCTAAACTTTATAAAGCAAAGGAGAACCCTTGAGGGAGGAACTTCTTGCAGTATCTCGCGATAATTTAAAAATAAACGCAAAAGGAGCAGGACTTTAGCAAAGTGTGTCGAATAAATATAATGTGAATAAATAGCAAAGCTTCTGAAAAGAAGTGGCGCAAAGCCGTGGGTCTAAGGATGAAGAAGTCTATGATTGCCAGGTTGCAT
>JAJFUN010000019.1 GCA_021372375.1 Pelosinus sp.
TAGGCAATACTGTTGGCTCATAATTTTCGGTTTCAGTAATCAACATGGTAGTGCCGGAATTCTCCAACTGGTACTTTATCTCAGCGGATTTTAATTTATTATTTAATAGCACTACTATGGCTCCGGCTCTGATAATTCCGAACATGCTTTCGGCACATTCTAGACAGTTTTTAAACAAAATACCAATACGATCGCCCTTTTTTATCCCGTAATCATTTATAAGAGCACTGGCAATGTTATTGACTTTTTTATCCCATTCACGGTAGGTGAGAGTCTGATCTTCAAAGATCAAGGCTACTTTATCAGGGTACTTGTCAACCGTTCTTCTAAAAAGGAAATCAAGTGTTTTAGGTCTGTCTTTGAATACCCATTTTTCTACACCGTGTACATTTTCCTTGGTGAGTTTGTCGGTTATTTCCTTTGGCCAAAGTTTAGCCCCATCTACGTACATATGCATCCTCCCTTTTTGCATGCTTGGTATAATGCCTAATAAATTTGAATAATGGTTCTGTTATAAAAACTTCTGCGTCTTCGACCAGTCTATTTTTCAGGGAAACACTTACCGTTTATAAATGGATCGTGTCCTGGTAAGATACGTTTACGACTCCCAGCAATTTTTAGAATTCTCCAAGCGCTGTCATAAAAATCAGTGAGGTTAACATGAATTCCAGGAGGATAAAATGCGTGTCCCGGGTTCGGGACAACTTCTATCTTTTGGCCCCTTGCGTCAATAAATTCTGTTGTGTCGCAGTACATGTTAAGCTGCATATACAACAGATCCCCAGACAATACATATTTGCCTTCACTGGTATTTACTACAGTAGCCTGCTGACCCATAGTATGACCAGGAACACATATGACGTTTACTCCATCCGCAACCTCATAACCATCATCAGCCAATATAAGATCATAACTCTCTAACTGAGGCAGTAATTCGGCCACATATACACCGTTTTGAACAGGAATTGGTCTTTTGGCATATTCCCACTCTTTTTTCTGCAAAATGAACTGGGCGTTAGGGAACATCCCAATATTGGCGGCATGATCAAAGTGGAAATGAGATATAATTACAATATCTATATCTTCCGGTTTGGCACCTACTGAGGCCAGACCTTTTTCTACACCCTTTGGTCCGACTCCTTCAAGGCTAAAACCATGGAAATTAGGATCATCCACGCATCCGGTATCGACTAGTATTTTTTTGCCTCCACCTTCAATATAGAAGGCAAGAATGGGAACCGTAAAACCTAGGTCCGCTTGACAATTGAATGTCATAGTAGCTTTACTTACACCTATTAAACCTACTTCTATCGGATGAATTTTATATTCTGTAGTCATTAATTTTCACTCCTTTTTTATTTGCATTTCTCCTGTATTGGTCGTATAATTAGTTAGGTTTTTTTAATCCCTGCCAGGATTAATCAGTTTTTTCTTTCCAGGATTATTTGTAGCCATGGTGGTATAATTGCCCAATTGGGATTTGCCTCCATGTGCTACGTTTGCTCCATAATATTGGTATACTCACTTCCATTTCCAATCCGCGCAATGCTTTCCTTCCAGTTTGATCTCTATTCATTTGCTACCTCATCAGCAAATTCATATAAATCTGAGATCTATGAACAGGAATTGTATGAATCACCTCCTTGGCAAGCTTTTTTACGAATGAACTGCTAGTGGTTATTTACATATTTATTAATGCAATATGCATGCCATATCTTTCATTATCGTAAATCGCCTATTTTTTCACTTTTTTTCGAATCCAGTCTTTTAATGTCGCATAAACGGGACAATAATTTGTTGCAATTATAGGAAAGTGGAATTGAATATGAGTTGAACCTTTGTATATCGGGCTATCGTCATAGGATTTGTCGCATTATAGTGAATGAAAAGATGGACTATTATGATGGGGCAAAATTGGGATATGCTTATATTCTTAAAACCTCACCCCAGGTAAAGCATTTTACCTGGGGTGTAACTTAAGCTATTTAACAGTGAATTAGCATTTTATCAGCAATTGTTTTTAACAACCTTAATCCGAACAAACAGAGAAAATTTGTTTCATCATTGAGACTTGGTTAAAATATTATACTTTCTCATTTTGCGGTACAGTGTACTGCGCGATTGCCCCATTTTATGAGCAACTTCAGTGACCGCATAATTATGTTGTTCCAACAGCTCTTTAATCAACTTGGATTCAAATGTTTCAACATTGTCAACGTTAAAGGATATTTTATTGGGAGTAGCACTTTTTACTTTAGCTATGGGGTCTGTCAACATGATATCAGACATATCAAAATAGTATGATCTCGCCACCAGATTATGGAGTTCTCGAATGTTACCTGGCCAATCATACGTCAAAAGTTTTTCAAGATTTTGTTTAGAAAACTTTAACGGTGGTTTTCCCATTTCCTGAGCAATTTTATTATTAAAGTAGTCTAATAAAATTTTTATTTCATCAGGTCTTCCTCTTAAAGGAGATACATCAATTGATGCGATATTTAACCTGTAATAAAGGTCGGCTCTAAAATTTCCAACACTTATTTCATGTAATAAATCCTTATTCGTTGCAGCAATAATTCTCTCATTTACTGGTATTTCTTTATCGCCGCCAACTCTCATAAAGGTTTTATTTTCAATTACTCTCAAAAGAGTAGTTTGCAATTCTAGCGGCATATCTCCTATTTCATCAAGAAATAAGGTTCCACCTTCAGCGAGTTCAAATTTTCCGGGTTTTCCGCCTTTTACTGCTCCGGTAAAAACACCATCTGCGTATCCAAAAAGTTCGCTGGCAATAAGCTCATGAGGTATGGCTGCACAATTTATTGCAACAAATGGACCATCCGAAAATGGACTAGCATTATGAATGGCTTGTGCCAACATGTCTTTCCCGGTTCCACTCTCACCTAGTATTAATACGTTAGCATCCCCTGATGCCGCTGCTTTAGCTAATTTAATTGTCTGCTTAAAACTAGTGTCACTTCCAATCAAATCATCGAAAGTTTTAGTTGCACTGCCAAACTTTTTGGCTAGCTTTTTAATAATGGTGGATTTGCAAAAAGTTACAACAATACCCACTTTTTGGCTATCAACAATGATATCGCGCTTAGATACTATGCATTTTATTTTATTTCCATTATTGAGCTTTATTGAAATTTCATCATCAGTTACATCATCCTTGGTATATACTACTTTGTAAAAACTATCATTATCGCCTGGCAATACTGTTTTTAAGCTCATTCCTATGCATTTATTTTTATCAATTCCCAATAGATTTTTGGCACTTAAGTTGATATGGCTTATAACTCCATTGGAGTCCGTAACCAGTAAGGATTTGTCTATGACATCGATAATCACGTTTTTATATTTATTAGC
>JAJFUN010000038.1 GCA_021372375.1 Pelosinus sp.
GTCTGTTGCTGTCGGGAGATTGCAGCAGGTTTCGTAGATGCTTCTGGTAGTCGAGCAAAGGTCAGTGTCTGTTGTGTAATGCTTGTGCGTAGTCGAAAGATTGCGTATAGGTATGTAAGGATGGGCATTGGCTGTAGCGTAGATCATTACGGGCTCTTTCACTTATTATCAAAGACCATGCTGGCCTTTTTTCTTTTATAAGAGGCTGTTAGAAAAGGCCCAGATGCTAGGCGCTCCTGCGGTGCTCGCTGCGTCGTACTCCCTGTACGTCGCAGCGAGCACCGCAGGAGCAACAACGCAGATGGGTATTTTGTAACAGCCTCTGACAAAAAAATCCCAAAGTCTTAGACTTTGGGAATATTTCTGCCATAGAAAATTTCATGCATTTCTTTTTTTAGACGCTGTTTTATTTTTTTCTTTTCTCCAGCCAAAAGCTCTTTTTTATCGGTACCAAATAAATAGTTATCTAAATCAAACTCTTTTAATAGCATTTTTGTATGAAAAATGTTTTCCTGGTATACGTTTACATCAATCATTTGATATAAATTATGCATATCCTTTGAAACATAATTTTGGATGGAATTAATTTTATGGTCAATAAAAAACTTCTTGCCATTTATGTCCCGGGTAAACCCGCGCACACGATAATCAACAATGGCGATATCTGCACAAAAACTATTGAGTAAGTAATTGAGTGCCTTGAGCGGTGAAATTTCACCACAGGTGGAAACATCGATATCCGCCCTAAAGGTACTAATACCTTTGTCTGGATGGCTTTCCGGATAAGTATGCACAGTTATATGACTTTTATCCAAATGAGCCACAACTGCATCCGATTTCGGCTCTTCATGCGCCCCGTGTTCCTCTTCGGCAACCTTGCCCTCAGAAATCAGCATGGTCACACTAGCCCCTTGCGGATCATAATCCTGTTTGGCAATATTGAGTATGTTCGCCCCAATAATATTAGCCACTTCTGTTAAAATCCCCGTTAAGCGTTCAGCATTATATTCTTCATCAATATATTCAATATATTCTTGCCGATGCTGCGGTGTTTTGGCATAGCAAATATCATACATATTAAAACTTAATGTTTTCGTTAGGTTATTAAAACCATACAATTTAAGTTTCTTAATTGACTTAATTTCCATCTTTCCTCAGCCTCTCTCCTAACTTACACAACTTTATTTCGTTAAAGCCACCTATTGGTACGAAGAATATTCTATAGCATATAGGCTATTATGTCAAAACAAAAATATGCCCATATTCCAGCGAATACAGGCGTCTTACTGTATTTATATTTTTTTCTGCATCGCCGTCTCATCACAGTTAGGAAACTTAACGCAATTTATACATTCCTTCCAAACCTTTTGCGGCAGCTCTTCTTTACCAACCTCGCTAAAGCCCATTTTATCAAAAAAGCCGACTTGGTAAGTCAAAGTAAAGAGCGTCTTTACCCCAAGAGTTTTTGCTTCCTCGGTCAGTGCTTCTACAATATTACGACCCACGCCCTGCTTGGTAATGTGAGGAGCTACTGCCAGCGCACGAATTTCGGCTAATTCTTCCCAGACAATATGCAGCGCACCCACACCGACAATCTCGCCATTTTCTTCGGCTAAAATCATATCCCGCAATGTCTCATAAAGCACATTGCGCGCCCGTGCCAGCATCAAACCTTTTTCAGCATAATCATTAATCAGTTTGTGAATTGCTTCTATATCTTTAAAAGTTGCCTTGCGATAATTCATAGCTACTCCCCCTTATCGCATAATTATAAATCCATTATTATATTTATTCAATAGTAACTTTTTTTGTCAGCAAAGAAAGCATAACATTTGAGGTTTATTTATTACCCGCTTTTCCCTTATCAATCGTACTGCTCGGACACACTTCACTTAATAAGCAATTTATACATAATGGTTTACGAGCTTTGCAGACTTTACGGCCATGCCAAATCAGCCAGTGATGGGCCTCGCCCCATTTTTCCGTAGGAATAATCCGCATTAATTCTTCTTCAACCTGGCGGGGCGTTTCGCCTGCAGCAAGTTCCAAGCGATTAGCAACCCGAAATACATGGGTATCTACGGCAATAGCCGGAATATTAAATAGAACACTAAGCACAACATTAGCAGTCTTTCGTCCGACCCCCGGCAATTGAATTAGTTCGTCAAAGGTCTGCGGAATTTCGCCCTCATATTTTTCGCATAGCATAGCGCACGCCGCCAAAATATTACGCGCCTTGCTGCGAAATAACCCACAGTCTTTAATTAACTCTTCCAATTTTTCCTGTCCAAGCGCCAGCATGGTCTTCGGTGTATTATACTGAGGAAACAGCCTCTTTGTAGTAATATTGACCCGTTCATCGGTACATTGCGCTGACAGAATTACCGCAATCAAAAGTTCAAACGGCGTCGAATAATTTAAGGCTGTCTTGGTATCACGATAAAGTTCTTCTAAAATATTGAGCATTTTATGCTTATTTTGCTTGGTTACTCTCATCGTCAAACCTCCAGCGTACTGATATAAGCAGGAGATGTCTCAAAATAGCTTGAGACATCTCCCTAGTGCTTTCGGCAAAATTTAATTCGTCAAACTGCGAATTGGCGCAGGTATCCGCCCGCCGCGTGCAATGAAATCATCAGATTTGAACTTGCTGACAGGCATTGCCGGGCAGTAACCAAATAGACCGCCAAATTCTACTTTATCTCCCACTTTGGTGCCTGGTGCAGGAATAAGCCGCACTGCCGTTGTTTTGTTGTTAATCATGCCAATAGCAGCTTCATCAGCAATAATCCCCGAAAGGGTAGCTGCTGATGTATCTCCAGGTACTACGATCATGTCTAAGCCAACTGAGCACACACAGGTCATAGCTTCTAATTTTTCCAAACTCAAACTGCCGCGTTCTACGGCCGCAATCATGCCGGCATCTTCACTAACCGGGATAAACGCTCCACTAAGGCCGCCAACATGGGAGGACGCCATCAGGCCGCCCTTTTTAACGGCATCATTTAAGAGTGCAAGCGCCGCAGTAGTGCCTGGTGCACCACAGCTTTCAAGGCCCATCTCTTCTAAAATATAGGCCACACTATCGCCGACAGCTGGAGTCGGCGCCAGCGACAAATCAACAATACCAAAAGGCACATCAAGGCGGCGAGAGGCTTCTTGCGCAACCAGCTGCCCTACCCGCGTGATTTTAAAGGCCGTCTTTTTAATAGTTTCAGCAACAACACTAAAATCTTGACCTTTTACATCTTCGAGCGCTCGTTTGACTACACCAGGACCGCTAACCCCCACATTGATTACTTTTTCCGGTTCACCTACACCATGGAAAGCACCTGCCATAAAGGGATTATCCTGCGGCACATTGCAAAAAATAACCAATTTAGAACAAGCTACCGCATTGTTATCTTTGGTAAGCTCTGCACATTTTTTTACAATTTCTCCCATTTCTCGGACACAATCCATATTAATCCCGGTTTTTGTTGAACCAAGATTGACTGAAGAACAGACCCGCTCGGTCTCCATTAAGGCCTGAGGAATGGATTTTATCAAAATTCTATCGCCTCTCGTATATCCCTTTTCCACTAAGGCCGAAAAACCACCGATAAAGTTTACCCCTACAGCCTTAGCAGCTTTATCTAACGCATGGGCAACCGGCACATAGGTATCGGTATGGCAGCTTTCTGCGGCAATGGCAATTGGTGTTACCGAAATTCGCTTATTAATAATAGGTATGCCATATTCGGCTTCAATGTCTTCGCCGACTTTAACCAAGTGCTGTGCGGTTTTGGTAATCTTATCATATACATTTTGGCAGAAAGTCTTCATATCCGGATGCGCACAGTCGCGCAAACTAATGCCCATTGTAATTGTACGCACATCCAAATTATTTTCTTGAATCATGCGATTTGTTTCTAATATATCTTGAATGGTTAGCATAATTGCCTCCTCCTAACTTATATTCTATGCATGATTTGGAAAATATCTTCGTGCTGCGCCTTAATATCAAGACCAAGTTCTTGGCCCAAAACGCTAAGACTTTTTTGCAAATCCTTCAGGTTAATCGAGCTATTTTCCATATCGGCAATCAGTGCCATGTTAAAAAAACCATTGACAATGTTTTGATTAATATTGAGGATATTCACACTATGTTTTGCTAAAATATCGCTAACTTTGGCAATAATACCTACACGGTCTTGTCCGACAACTGTCACTACTACTTTCATGAATAAAAGCCTCCCCACAAATATATATTTTAGTTCATCCTGCTATACGTAGTGTTAGCAAGAATACAAATTATACGCAAAATTAATACTTAAAAGTAAAATGTCCATCTGCGTAATGAATATTATATTGCAGTATATTATACCACAAAACAAAAAAAAAGCCATAAAAGTAATTTTTACTTGGGCTTAGCACTCCTCCTGACAGTATCCGCCTCCCTGTCATTCGAGCAAGAGGCTTCAGCCTAGTCTGTGATAGTTGATGTCCTCAACAACGCTAATCCGGACAAAACTAAAAGCACTGGCCAATAACCAATGCTTTTAAAATATTTATAGCTTTGTATTACATGACCTTATCATAAAGAATATGTCCGTAACGTCCAACAATTGTCGTGAACTTATCTAGTTGATCATCATTAAAACCAAATTGCTGTAATTGATTAAATAACCACTGATAATAAATACCCGTATCTCCTGTATCATTTGCTTTCATAGCAACATTCATATTTTCTTCATGTAATGTAACTGAACGATCAAATGTAAAATATAAATTGATATTTTCAATATTAGCTAGGCACCAAATAAAAGAACATAATTCGGGTGAAATATCAGCAGAGTTAATTTGCTGTAAAAATTTAAAAGCATCTTCTTCTCCATAACATTCGTTATTTAGTGATTGTTCATAAATTTCTTGGATAAATTCATCAATTGTAGCTGCATCAATCATATATATAAATCCGCCTCCTTTGTTAAATTGTCCTTATTATAACATAAATCTAACCTTTAGAAATTGATTTATAATGTTTAATTATTGGGATATACAACTTTTAGCAACAAAACGGTCCATCCTTCCGGTGGCGTATTTACATAATTACTTACAAATTATATAGCGCAATAATTGGGATACTGACAACATACAGTGCTAGTATTCCGACAAAAATTACAATAGGATGAATGCGCCATCATTTTCTCTTTCCTTCATATCACTATCCATAAGTCGCCTCTTTTCTTCCTGATAATCTAATATGTGTATTTTATTATTAACACTATACATGATAAATGTGGCATTTTTATGACATATTAAAAACTATTTTATGACGAATAAAAAAGCCGCCAACACTCATACGGCTTTCTAATTTGCTTCAAATATTCCATACAACCTTTTTTATTCTACAATGGAATAGTTTCACAGTAGATGAGACAAAAAATATACTTGCACACTACCGGATGCGTCCCCTGCTTGCTGTGTGCTGCACGCTCATACTTGCCTGCGCCTGATTTTTGATATAGTGAGTCTGGTGACGGTTCTCCAACTCACCCCATTAACTTCCATGTTGCTAAATATATCCTTCTGTAGTTTCTATTAAATCTCCTCCTTATTACCACCGTTTCTATATTGTGATAAAATCCTGATATAAAAAGGAATAACCTGCCGAAATGGCAGGTTAAGCATAATTTGCAATCCCTATTTTGTTCGCTGTACGATGTTACGGCCAAGCCCCAACAGGTTTGCAATCTGCTGTATGGTCAAACTGGATTTGTTTTTTAGTTCTAGAATCATATCTTTCCGCAGATTTATATTATCTGCTATTTCAGCAAAAGCGTACTCTTTGCCTAGATAAACCTTTAGCCATTCCCTAGCTTGTTCTTCTGTTTGAATTTGCTTTTCAATTACTTTATCTGATACATCAATAAACTGTTCATCATTCTGAACATTAGAGAATTCCTCAAAAAATGCAATAGCATTGTCTCGATGATTTGAAAACAAACCTAATACTAGCTCTGTGTCCACCAGATTTTTCCCTGACGGCTGAATGTACAACTTAAAGCTGCTCCACTTATATTCACTTGCTCGTTTGACAAGCCGGGCTTTTATTGGATTGTTATGTATGTATCTAACTGCAGACATTAAATACTCATCGGTATCAATGGCCTCGCTCTTAAAACGGTCTTGAAATAAATGCCCTACTCGTCCGTACTTTTTATTGAAATAGTAGACATAACTGATGTTTACGCTTTTCATTATCCTTGATATCTCATCATTACCTTCGTTTAATAAAAAGTGCACATGGTTATCCATCAAACAATATGCGTAGATTGCATATTGTCTTTTTTTACTTTGTTCCGCTAAGATTTCAAGAAACCGTAATTTGTCTTCTTCAGCGTGAAATATATTTTTCTTCTCGTTTCCTCGAATCATCACATGATAAATTTTACTCTCACTACGCTGTCTACCCTGGCGCGGCATTCAATCACTTTCCTTTGGTCTTTTTAGCCATTATAGCATGATAAAATACATGAGTCAAAGAACCGTCCCCAGACTCACATGCTTCATTTTACCCTTCATTAAATTCTCCCCTAATGCTTATCTTTTTTAAAATTTTCATTAAAACCCGAAACGGGAGATATGCAAAAATGCCCCAGACTAAACCTATTATAACCGAAGCAAGCGGTACCATAATCAACGAAATCATTCCTGCTGTTAAACCGTAATACGTATTTCCATTTATATGGGCATCTCCTATTCCGAAAAGTCCTATCATTACAAAGAATAGCAGTCCCATCGTAATACCTAGTGATAACCATACCATCGAGAATAGTTTAATAAATGAACCGATTTTTATTTGATTAATAATTATTCGCTGCATAAATCTATCCCCTTATTAATTTACTATTATAATTAAAGTACCTATTTTGCCGACTCAAGGCGAACCGTACGCACGATTCCATAAAGTTCAACCTGACCCCCGATCTCCCACGCGATTCTTCTTGACAGCTTTTAGTGACAAAACAAGAATTTCCCCAGCTGTCATAAAGTCTTCTGACAGGTTCGCTACTGTAATAACAAAATAATAAATGCAACTATACACAATAGTACCATAAAAAATGCAAATATTAGAGGTTTAACACTATTATCACTTTTAACCTCATTATCAAATACTATTAGGGGGGCACCATTAATTAAATCTAGCGCCTTCGCTTCTTCCGGCTTTAAAGGATTAAATAAGATAGTTGCATTATGCGTTTCGTCAAAATAGTTTGGTGATCCTGACCATTCTAATATAATGTGTTCTTGCCCATTATTATCGTTGTATTTAAAGTAATATTTAGCTAAATCACATATTCCTCCTGAATCCTGATAAGGCCTCTCTTCTTTCTTAATAAAATTGCCTCGAACTTTAATTCCATGCTTTAATAACTTTATTGCTTTCAAATAAATTAAATAGTTAAATAGAAATGGCAACAACAAGAATAAAGCTAGTAAATTTAATGGGCTAGTTAAAAGATTTCAGGGACGGTTCTTCGACTCATCCCATTAACTTCCATGAGTTAAAGAACCGTCCCTCAACTCATGCTTCTCTTGTATCAGTCGTTCAAGTAAGCCACAGCAACGGAAAAACTAAATTTTTGAAAAAGCTAAAGCCTGACAGCGATTTTCCTTCGGTCTTATTTTCTAATAGTTATTGATTTTATAATTTCATTCCAGGTGTTTATATCCTCCTTACTTTTGTAAGTAAACGAAATATTATGAAAATATCCTTTTACAATCGCTGAATAATTCTTTTGTATTACACCATTCCTCGCCTCTACGTCGAGAACAAAAAAGTCAATCCCATCTATTTTTTCTACGAATGGGCCCTTAATAACAACTGTACCCAACTTCTGTGCTGTCTCTTTAACCTTTAAAGCACATTGTTCACTGCTAACGTTAGGATACTTTGTTACGTCTTTTGTACTCCAAATCATCATTGCATTATCCGAACTTCCATTTTTCACGGGATGCTTACTTATAACCACCATAGTTATTTCTTGTGTATCCTGCGTATTTATTACCTCTTGAATTTTCTTCTTATCTTCTTGAGTTTGTAACCAATTATCAGGAATTTTCACTGTTATTCCAAACTCTTCATTTTTAAACATCAATCCTTGACTGAATATAGTATCATTAGCATTTTCTTTTGTTATTGCCATATAAATGATACCAAAAGCTAATAAAATGACTATTGCAATCAGTGCTATTCTTCGGTTTTTCAATATACTACATCCTCCCTTAAAAAGATTTCAGGGACGGTTCTTCGACTCATCCCATTAACTTCCATGATTTAAAGAACCGTCCCCTAACTCATTTGGTCTAAAAAGTGTAAGTATGCAAGCCAAGCTAACAGCGCTGGCGGTCAATTTAAAAAGGATAGCAGCCCTGGTATCCTTTTGTTTCACCTGTTTTAAGCAATTTTTTTATGGAATGACGGTGTTTTCAAAGATTATCATAAAACCAGCTAGTTATATCGCCTAAAAATAAGGATTTTTCAGCGATTTCGTACCGTCCCCCTGAGTCTCTGAGTCTCTCATGCCAAGGAGACGGAGTTGTTGATAACCCGCTATGGCAACGCCGCCGCCCCCTCGAAACCTTAAAATTGCTTCAGAGACTTTAATAAACACCCTTACAATATAATTTTATTACAAGCAAGTATTATAACCACTAAAATAAATACACCAAACAATATAGCCCAAGGAACCAGTTCCTTTTTTATCCTTTTTCTAAATTCTTCAATTTCCTCCTCTGGTGCATTGTTCTCCTTGAATCGATCCATTTCTTTATCTATCTCAAGACAGTAAAACATAGGATAACAGAGAAATAAAAAAAATATTAATGGTGTCCAACCAATTATTGAAGTGCCACATATCATATATATGTTTATCCCTATTAATACCATATTAACCCATTTGAGAACAAAAAGGCTGATGCATCTTTTTGTATAACGCAAATGAACTGACAAGGCATATACTACAAAAGAAACAATTATAATCAACCACGTCAATGCAACATTATAAAGCTGAGCATACATAATTTAGCCTCTCATTTCATTATAAAGCAAAATATTTTAATCTTTATTCTCTTTATTATTATAGTTATATTGATCAATTGCAGGTAATGCAATTGATGGTACTCTTGTGCTTAAACCAAATAATGCACCAACACCATCAACTGTCTCTGCTGTCTCAATAGCCAATGAACCAAATTTAACAAAGCTTCGAACAGCAACAGAAGCGAGCGGACAAATGATCCCGCCTATAGCTAATCCTTGATTTATACAGTACATAACATCCACCTCGCCGTGAGTGCTTTGTCGTAATTCTTCATTATTTAAAAGTGCCTTTAATGCCATGCCGCCTCCCAAAACACCAAGTCCCAGTGCAACAGGTGCCGAAACAAATAGCGCCCCCACTGCCAATACAGGTGCAGCAATACCCAAAATCAAATTTTGTCTTACTAACTGTCCCTCTCTATCAGCAGTGCTATCAAGCCCTATTGCTCCAAGTGCCGATTTTACAAGTCCTCCCCAATTTATTCCTTCATTTCCTGGTTGCCAAGATACTTTAAAGTCCAATTTTTGTTCAGCCAAGGGAAATTCAGTTTCATCCGTACACTCAATAATTGTCTTCATATCAGCAAAATGTACTTCATTCTCTATAGAGACCCCGCCAGTCGGTGTAACCATACGAATTAAATTAGGAGAATTCATCACCACTTTAGTCTTGGAATCAATCACAATCTCCTCTTCCGCCGCGAGCACCATTTCTTTATGACTAGAGATTTTTACCCCTTCATTATCATCAAAGGTAAGTACCAAGTCATTTCGCCCAGCCGTAAAATAAATACCGCCCGGCGCCAGCCTCATTTCCTGTCCGTATTCAGTGCCCAGATACCGGGTGCTAGGATCGCCTGTCTTTTCGCAGCTTCCTCCATTGGTTCTGACGCAGCCCGTGATAATGGCTTTTTGTTCCTTAATGCCAGGCATGTACAAGCTGGCATTTGTCCCGATTTGCGGCATGAGGTACAGCATATCTGTCGTAGGCGGTTCAAAAGGATACCAGTACGCCGTAGCTTCGTCTTGCTCTTCGTCTATGTCAAGATGCAATTTGATTTCCTGGTTCTGTACCGCGAGTACCTTGCCTTCCAGGCTGACTCCCTGAAACTTTTCATTAAGGATCGGGTTTTGCCTGAGCATCATTTTTCGGATAAGCTTAGCCTGATAGACCAGGATGCCGTCTTTTAGTTCGATATCGACGGCTCCCACGTACATTTCAAAACCTTGAAAGGTTACCGGATCGCCAATGGTTAGTTCGTCATAGGATTCTACTTCATAATAGGCGTATTCACTGCAAAGGAGATTTGGTTTATACTCTGACTCCACATCCGTACGAAAAGCAGCAATATCCTTGCCGCTTGTATAGCTGATAGTATCAGGCAGGGTTTTGGCCTCACCTGGCGGATAGCCAAAGGAAAAAATTTTTTCATTCAAAATGACATTCGGTACAATGACATCCTCCTGCAAAGACGCCAAACGGATTATAAACTGCCAGTCTGTCTCCTCGTACTGTATGAGCGGCCCGTCAATCGTTACCTTTTC
>JAJFUN010000050.1 GCA_021372375.1 Pelosinus sp.
TGAGAACCTGAGAATACTTAAAATTGCCCAACAAAGTTACGATGAATGTCATGGTATGTGTGGCCTGGACAAAATCCTTGCTGATGTAAGGGAAAAGTTCCCCAATTGTAAGCCGTAAGAGGCTTTACGAAATTCAGAAGAAAAGCAAGCTCTATGCCAAACGCAAAAAGAAATTCAAAGCCACAACAAATTCGAATCATAAGCTACCAGTAGCAGAAAACCTCCTGAATCAGGACTTTAAGACTGATAGACCGGCTGCCGGGTGGGGTACGGACATCAGTTATATCTACACCTATGAAGGCTGGCTGTATCTGGCAACGGTTAAAGATATATTCACCAAGGAAATAGTGGGCTGGGTAACGGATAACAACATGAAGACAGGTACCATTCGATTTTCACTTATAACGCCATTGAGGTCATTACTACCGTCAGTCCTCGTTTGATTAACAGTCTCGCTTCCACCAGTCTGGTTTATGGATGCCAGAAAGGCTTCAACAGGTGGATGAAGACGCTGTTCGCATGGCTGCTTCTGAAGTTGGGCTGTAATCTTTTACTTTTTCGTTTTATTGTGCTAATGTGCAAATCCAGCTATTTTGCACATTAGCTTTTTCTTTTTCCCTCTTTCATGCCGCTAGATTCTGCAATCGTCCTGGAAATTTAGCGTGCAAAACTACAGCAATCAAGAGGCATAAACCGCCCAGGGGAACTATTCACCACTCTGATCGAGGTGGGCAATACTGCAGCAGGGACTACCAGTCCATTCTAAAGAAATATGGAATGATCTGCAGCATGAGCCGAAAAGGTAACTGCTACGATAATGCCTGTGCGGAGACGTTCTTCAGCACGATAAAATGTGAGATACCAGGATCAAGTCAAGATATGTATCCTACAACTGGTCCATATGCCTATTTTAATATTTTCTGTTAAAATTATTAAATCAGGACTGCCGACTACCAGCGGTCCTGATTTATAGAAACAATCTAACCTATTATTAGGAGAGAAAATGAAAAAAATTATTTTCACCGTAGTTTTAGGTATTATAACTATTAGCTTAATGTTATTTTATTATTCTCAATCCGCAAAGGACAGAATTTACATAGGATCGGCGTATAGATCCGACCAAGCAAAAAACTATGCTCAATACATAAAGACTAAAAAAAGCCTATTGGTGAAGTTAGATAAGCGGGGCCAAATTCTTAGTACAATAGAATTTGACCAAGATTATTCATGGGCTACTATTACACCCGATGGGAATAAAATATTGTGTAAAGCTGATTATTTCACAATGGATTGGCAAAGTGATTATGTAATTATTGATTTAATTACTGGAGACCAACATAAATCTCCTGCTACTCAATTAGGCATAAGGGAACATACTATACTAACTAATAACATGATTGGGGCAGCTTGGTTTGACACTGTAGATCTATATGATATGCAATATAGTCCCTTAAATATTAACTTAGGTTTTGATTTGGGAAAAAAATTAGCCATCAATGAGGATAGCTTTATATACGAGAATTTTATAACTGGTATCGAGTTTGATGAGAAAAACCAGCATTTTATAGTCAGCTGGGCCCAAAACATGAACCATGAAGAATATTTTGCGATAAACAAATTGGGGATATCAATATTTGATTATCGCGGACAATTGATTGCTAAGAAAATACTGCCAGAACAATATATGTCGCCTTATTCAAGAAATATACGTTATATAATGCCCAATCAAATAAAGTTATTAAACAGCAAATGGTTGCTGATGGAAGCAATGAATAAAGATTATCAGCCATTTATGCTGCTGATGAATATAGAAAACGGCGAAATACATCAGTATCCTTATAGTTTAGATCATAGATTATGTCAATATAGCAGAATTTTCAAAAAGGATAATAAGTTATATACTTCATTAGATGAAAAGTTGGATAGTAATTTTTCCACCTTATTGGTAGATATAAGCAATGGCCAGGCAAAGATTTTAAAAACTTTTCCTAATCAACTTGTTACTGCCGCTAATAACAATCCTAAAAAATCAGAAAAATTTCATCCTTATGACGCGGTGTTAGATGGTAAACAGGGTTACATTGCGGCTAGCGACGAAGAGTCATCCTATTCTACAAATACGGGATTGTTTTATTGGGAAAAGAATAAATATACTCTAATTCATCAATTACCCCCGTCAGGTTATTTTAATTTAATCAGTATGGATGTCGAGGGTAATTGTTTATTGTTGATTTGGTAAAACGTAAAGCGATAGCAAACGCAACATCGAAAGATTACCCTCTTTACGGTAAGTTGAACCTATTAGCGATGATATATTGTTTCCGCTAGCCTAATATGTCCAGATGCTGATGGAATTGCCTGACCGGATATTGCTGGATATAATGACCATATCTTAGGAAAGGAAAGACGCCTCTGTTAAATGTGCAACTGCTCCAACAGAAGCACCAGAAGCGTCCCACTAAATAAGTATGGTTATTTTATCAAAATATGAATTAGTTTTAAAGCCTGAAAAAGGTGTTTTTTGTGAGGCGTGCGGAGCAGAGTTTTTGTCTATGCTGTAATGGTAACCGTCAAGTAGGTTTGAACAAAAAATGATAAATAACTTTGGACACCAATTGTTGCCACACTTGGAGTAGTATTTTCTTGCGAAGCATTCTGCACTCTTTGGGCAAAGAATCTGACCAGGGCATCAATATGTCAATAACAGTCAGATCACCGGTATCAAAATTTGGTAGTTTGCCCCAGTCCAATTGGATGGCTTCGACCGGATCAAATGCCAGAGGAACATATACTTAGGGCATTTTGCCCCGGAGTTCTTTAACAGAGTTAAAAGTTCTTGTTGAGAGGATGACTTTTTGATGAAATCGAAAATCCTAGGATTTTCTTTTTTATTAGTAATGTTTATTAGCTTTTTATTAAGCCAAACAATGGTTTGTATAAAGGTAGGCAATAAGTTGCTAGTAAAAATTGGAACGATATCGTATTTTACGATTAATTATATTGAATATAGTATGATATTTTTACTTTTGATTATTATATTTATAGCCGGGTTTTGGGGTGCAAAGCATTATTTGACAGATTCACATCCAGGATTAATCCAAAATATTGGTTTTATATTTATACTATTAATATTATTTTCACCGATTATACAGGTCTATACTAATTATATGTTGCTGTTTTTTTCACGTGATATTAATGCAGTAGAATATTGTGCTGCAAAGAGTATATGTACTTATTCCCTGAATAAGGATAAAGGAAACATTGACGCTACTTATCGAATCACTTTAATTAACCATAGCAAAGACAGTATTAGCTTTAATATGAAAGTCCAAACTCCACCATCCTGTGGTTATTCAATTATTGAAGTAAAAGAAGTATCAGGGAAAGAAAAATTAAAAACATTTTCGCTATCCCCAAAAGAATCTAAGACCTGGTTATTTACTATTAGTCTAAAGAGTTCTAACGCTATTCCTTCCCAAGGAACGATAAACCGGCCTGCTATTATTTTATTTAATAATAGTAGAGTTATGGTCCCATGGTCTGGTACTCCTCCAAAAGACTTGTGAATCTGTTTAGGAATTATTGATACCGTTAATTGGAATTTGACTCAGTGCACAATTAAACAATTCCTAAACCTTTTGTGTTTCCGATAGCCTATGAACATGATTATCCATCCTTTCTCTTTTCTTCTATTCCATCTAAAAACTGCTGTTTATCCTCGTCATCTTCGAATATGTTTTTCCGCTCATTCCCTCGAAGCATTACGTGATAAATGCCGGTGCTACTTAGTTCTCTTGCCTGCCTTGTCACCATCTCACCTCCAGATACACTCATTATATCGGAAAATGGTCCGGCAGGCAAAAGAACCGTCCCCATGCCTCGTGACTAATTGCGAGCGCAGCGCGGCAATCTAAAATGTCATTACGAGCGCGATCGCTCGCAATGACATTTCAGCAACTACCGTACTGTATCGCATTATATATCAACAGAGAAAGTTGAGTCAGTTATTTATTAATCGCGCTGATGATCAGCGTCACTGCCTCCGCTCTGGCGGCCTTGCCTTGCGGCCGGAATGTGTTGTCGGGGTATCCTTTGATAATCCCCTTCTTTACTGCGGTTAACACGGCGTTATTCGCCCAGGATGAGATTTGTGCGCTGTCCGTAAAGGCAAGCTCTCCGGAAGCCGGGTTGAGCTTGGCGGCTTTGACTGTCATCAGCGCCATCTGCTCTCTTGTCACCGGATCGTCAGGACCGAAGGTGTTCTGGTCATAGCCGCCGATTATGCCAGAGGCCGCCGCTGTGGCAATGAAATCTTTGGCCCAGTGATCAGTGGTGTCGGTAAACACCTTTCCTTCCTTCTCCTGCAGTTTAAACGCCTTTGCGAGTATAGCGGCAAACTCAGCCCGGGTGATGGTGTTGTCGGGCTTGAAGGTACCGTCCGGATAGCCGCTGATTGCTCCCATGCTGACTAACGAATTAATATTGGGCTCCGCCCAGTGACCGGTTATATCTGTGAGTGCGACTGCCGGCTTCTGCATCGGGCTGACACTATGCCCCACTATAACGGCGAACTTTGTGAAGTGATCCACGGTAACGGTGATAGTATAGCCGGATACTGTGCCGCCTATGTTCACCCACTGCCCCTTGCCTTCGTCATAATAATTCACTGCCGGTTTTTCCCCCGGTGCCAGTTTGGACGGGTCGAAGGTGAAGGTCAGGGTCACCGGCTGGTTGAAGTTGTAGTGGTCCTGGCCGTTCACACTGAACTGGTAGACCGTGCCCATTAACATGAAGCCCGCAGGTACCGCCGCCGGCTCATCCATCTTCTGAATTGTCACCTGCGCGCTTTCACTGCCCTGCAGTGCGTTGGCAGGGATCTGTAATGTCACGTCACTGCCGCTGCTCACGGTGCCGCCCGCGGCTGGGCTGATCAAGGCTGAACCGTTGGTGCTGTTGACAGGCTGAGGAGTATTAGAGGCGCTGCCCCCACCGCTGCCCCCACCGCCGCCGTTATGTGTGAAGTTGGCTGTTATGGCGGCTGATTCTGCAGGCATAGTAAAGGTTGTGGCTGTACTATACGGATTGTCAAAAGTCCCGCCGTCGGATGAAGTCCATTTATTGAAGCTGTAATTGGCGGAGGCGGTTGCCGCAATGTTAATAACGGCGCCTGCCGCATAATTACCGCTGCTGCCTGAAGAGATGCTGCCGCCGGTTCCCGCCGTAATGGTCAGGGCATAAGTTGGCGTTGAAGTTGCAGTAAAGTTCGCCACAAGGGTCCGGTTGGTTGTGCCCAGGGTAAAGGTATAGCTTGCGCTGGCGCTCACTTCGCTGCCGCCCTCGGTCCAGTTGACGAAGGTATAACCGCTGTTGGCGGTAGCTGCCGCTGTTACTGATGCATTTTCATTGTAGGTGCCTCCGCCTGTCACATTTCCGCCTGCGGCTGGA
>JAJFUN010000051.1 GCA_021372375.1 Pelosinus sp.
CCGCCTTGATTTTGTGCAGCTTTGCGGTGATGAATCACCGGAGTATTGCCGGGCAGTCGGCTATCCGGTTATCAAAGTGGCCAAAGTACCTCCTTCTGGTATTGTGCCTGATATGTCAGCATACAAAGTAGATTATTTCCTACTCGACACCTTTATTGCAGGCAGTCACGGCGGAACAGGCAAAACCTTTGCCTGGCCGGAAGCGCGGAAGGTCATAAAGGAAGGAATGGGAGCGCCGATAATTGTCGCTGGCGGCTTAACCCCGGAGAATGTAACTGAGGCTATTAGCGAAACTCGTCCCCAGGGGGTGGATGTTTCCGGAGGCGTAGAAACAGACGGTGCAAAAGATATAGATAAAATTGCCTGCTTTATCAAGGCCGCACAGGAAGCAAGCACCCTGTTATATAGACATTGACAAAGCCGAAAGGATGAAAAGTAATGCTGGATGCAATTCTAAAAGAAAAGTATCAGGAAATCAAACAAAAAAAACAAGAAAAGCCGCTAGTCGGTTTTCAAAATAGTATTAAACAAGGCACGCATCGTTTTAAACAGGCTTTGATGAATAGAGATTGGGCCCTTATTGCAGAGTGCAAACAGGCTTCACCCTCAAAAGGCGTTTTCACACATGGTAAAAGCGTGGGGGAGCTTGCCAGAATTTATGCAAAAAGTGGTGCTGATGTACTATCAGTACTCACAGATAAACATTTTAACGGCTCACTTACAGATATTGCGGCAGCTAAGACAGTATGCGATTTGCCGATTCTTCGCAAGGATTTTGTGGTTGATTCCTATCAGATTTATGAAGCACGAGCCGCAGAAGCTGATGGAGTACTCCTCATTGCGGCGGTATTATCCGATGAGAAAATCGTGGAATGCTTAAAGCTTGTAAAATCACTGGGGATGGATGCGCTGGTTGAAGTTCATACTTTGGCAGAATTGCAGCGTGTGCTCAAAACTCCAGCGGAAATTATCGGGATCAACAACCGGGATCTAAAGACCTTTAAGACCGATATTCGTACAACGCAGAAACTGCTGGCTCACTCTGCTGGTAAATTCGTCATTAGCGAAAGCGGCGTGTTTACCGCCGAAGATGCGCTGCTCGTAAAATCCTGGGGCGCAAAAGGCATATTGGTTGGTGAAGGTTTGGTAACCGCGCCGGATATCGCCGCTAGGACAAGGGAATTAGCACTGATTTAGCATTTTTAAATCAAGAAAAAACAAAGATATAAGCAAGATATAGGAATCAACCCACCCCGCCCTTTGGGCACCCCTCTCGAGAGGGGAACTAAAAACTTACCATGAATTTTTTACTAAAAAGGGGAAATGAAAATGTCAGATAATAATGGGCGTTATGGAAAATATGGCGGGCGATATGTACCGGAGACTGTCATGCCAGCAGTTCAGGAACTTGAAGAATATTATATGAAGTTAAAGGATGATCCAAGCTTTAAAGCGGAGTTTGCCACTTACTTAAAAGAGT
Source organism: Pelosinus sp. (assembly GCA_021372375.1). Lineage (GTDB taxonomy): Bacteria > Bacillota > Negativicutes > Propionisporales > Propionisporaceae > JAJFUN01. The sequence goes on from JAJFUN010000051.1 coordinate 1,481, forward strand.
ACGCCGGCAGACCATCTCTTCTTTATCATGCCAAACGTTTGACCGAGCATTATGGTAAAGCAAATATTTACTTAAAAAGAGAAGATCTCAATCATACAGGCTCGCATAAGATTAATAATGCTTTAGGGCAAGTGCTGCTTGCGCGGCGCATGGGCAAAAAACGTGTTATTGCCGAGACCGGCGCCGGTCAGCATGGAGTGGCAACAGCTACTGTAGCTGCACTCTTTGGCATGGAATGCACTGTATATATGGGCAAGGAAGATGTGGAAAGACAGTCGCTCAATGTATTTCGGATGAAACTGCTCGGAGCCACGGTTGTATCGGTCGAGAGCGGTAATGGTACTTTAAAGGATGCCACTTCCGAGGCTTTTCGGAGCTGGGTGACAAATATCCGCGATACCCATTATGTTATCGGTTCAACTATGGGGCCGCATCCTTACCCCATGATTGTGCGTGATTTCCAGTCGGTTATTGGGCAGGAAGTAAAAGAGGAGATGCAAGAGAAACTCGGTAAACTTCCTGATTATGTGCTGGCCTGTGTTGGCGGGGGCAGCAATTCCATGGGGATGTTTTACCCGTTTCATCAAGATAAAAGTGTACAAAAAATTGGTATAGAGCCTGCCGGCAAAGGTATCGAAACAGGGCAGCATGCTGCTACGCTTACTGCAGGGACCCCGGGGGTACTACATGGCATGATGACCTATTTGATTCAAGATAAGGAAGGGCAGATTATTCCGCCGTATTCCATTTCTGCCGGACTTGATTATCCTGGCGTGGGACCGCAGCATGCTTATTTTAAAGATAAAGGCATAGTTAAGTACTATTCGGTGACAGATGATGAGGCAGTGGCTGCTTTTCAACGCCTATCTCAGCTTGAAGGCGTTATCCCGGCAATGGAAAGCTCGCATGCGTTGGCCTACTTAGAGTATTTAATGCCGCACACTGCACCTGAGCAAAATGTAGTTGTCTGCCTTTCAGGACGCGGTGACAAAGACGTACACATGGTATCCAAGATATTGGAGGGGAAAATATGACGCGCATTGGCGATAAATTTAAGGAATTAGCGAGCCTGCAGAAAAAAGGGCTGATTGTATATATTACCGGCGGTTGTCCTGATATGGATACAACTATCAAGGCTGTACTCGCGGCTGAAAAAGCCGGGGCGGATATCATCGAGATCGGCATTCCATTTTCTGATCCTATGGCTGATGGCCCTGTCATTCAGCATGCTGCAACCAAGGCGCTGGAAAGAGGTGCCACCGTTAATGGTATTTTGGCCGCCCTCAAAAAAATCCGCGAGGTTTCCGCGATTCCAGTTGCGTTTATGACCTATTTTAATCCCATTATGCAGCATGGTGTGGCGGCGTTTGTCCGTGACGCCAAAGCAGCAGGGGCTGACGGGTTTATTGTGCCGGATTTGTCTCTTGAAGAAAATGGGGAAATGCTGACGGCTTGTAAAGAAGAGCAACTGGACTTAGTTGAATTTGTCGCGCCAACAACTACTGCTAATCGTTTTCCGGCTATTTGTCAGCAGGCCAGCGGCTTTGTGTACTGCATCTCGAATACCGGGGTAACTGGTGCGAAAGTGGTTGATTATAGTACGCTAGCCCCGATTACGGAAAATATCAAAAAAAATACAGCAGTACCTGTGGCGATTGGTTTTGGTATTTCCTCCCCTGCGGCTGCCAAAGCAGCATCTCAGTATGCTGAGGCAGTCATTGTCGGCAGTGCGGTAATGGATAAACTCATGAACAGCGGCGTACAGGAAATGGCAGGCTTTATCGCTGAGCTGCGCAGCGGCCTTGATGGGGAGTGATTACATGGTAATTCAGCCAACTCGTGAAGAGTTTTGTGAACTGGCTAAGGAGTATAATGTTATTCCGGTGTTCAGTGAAATTGCCACAGACATGGAAACACCGGTATCCATTTATTATAAAATGGTGGGGGAAGCAGTCGGCTTTATGCTCGAAAGCGCGGAAACAGGAAAAAACTTTGGCCGGTATTCGTTTATTGGTACCAAACCTTTTGCCGCCTTTACTGCCAGGGGCAAGGGCGTAGAAATTATAATTGATGGTAAAGTGAAAAAGTCGCAAGAGAAGCCGCTTGATGTGCTAAAAGACTTTATTAATGAATTTAAAGCTGCTCCTACAATTATGCTGCCAATGGCCTCAGGTGGTGCGGTTGGCTATTTTGCCTATGATATTGTGGCAACCTTTGAACGGGTACGCGGCTATCAGATACCTGACGACTTTTTGTTGTCACAGCTCTTATTTTGCGAAGAATTAGTTGTAATGGATCATCTTCGGCATACCAGCAAGCTTGTGGCGCTGGCTCGTATCACGCCGGAATGTAATGTTGACGATATTTATGAAGAGACAGTAAAAAAATTAGAGACAATAAAAATTCGGCTGCGTCAGCCGCAGGCTTTGCAGGATGCTGAAAAAATAGTTCCACTGGATCGCAATAGGATTCATTCCACTAAAACCAAAGAGGGCTTTATGGAAATGGTCGAACGTGCTAAAGAGCATATTCGGGCCGGTGATATCTTTCAGATGGTGCCATCACAGCGTCTTACCGCGCCGCTTGCAAGTCAGCCTTTTGCCATGTATCGGCGTCTCCGCCGGGTGAACCCTTCACCCTATATGTTTTATTTTAATTTTGGCGAGCGCAAACTAATTGGCGCTTCTCCGGAAATCCTCGTAAAGCTGGAAGAGGGCCATGTGTCCATTCGACCAATTGCCGGCAGTCGTCCGCGCGGAAAAGATGCGGCCGAAGATGCTCAGCTTGAAAAAGAACTTTTGACTGATAAAAAGGAACTTGCGGAACATACCATGCTAGTAGACTTAGCCCGCAATGATTTGGGACGGGTATGTGTGCCAGGTACGGTTGCAGTAGAAGATTTTATGTATGTGCAAATGTTTTCTCATATCATGCACATTGTTTCCGATGTCGGCGGGACAATCAAGCCGGAGATTAATGCGGTGGATGCATTTAGAGCATGTTTCCCGGCTGGCACGCTTAGCGGCGCACCCAAGGTACGCGCGATGGAACTTATTTACGAGTTTGAAAAACTGAATCGCGGTCCTTACGGCGGTGCAGCAGGCTATATCGATTTTAGCGGCAATATGGATACTTGTATTACCATTCGTTCTATGGTGGTTGATGGTGATACGGCATCAGTACAGTCCGGCTGCGGGGTGGTTTATGATTCTGTACCGGAGGTAGAATACGTTGAAACGTTAAATAAAGCAGGCGCACTCTTAAAGGTCATGACAGGCGAGGGGGATGACGCATGAAGACAGTAATTATTGATAACTATGATTCGTTTACGTATAATCTATTTCAATATATTGCCGAACTTGGTCATGACGTAACAGTCATCCGCAACGACAAAATAGCTGCAGCAGAACTTGAAACCGGAGATTATCGGGCTATCATTATTTCGCCTGGTCCTGGCACGCCAGATGAGGCAGGCATCAGCAAAGATGTCATCCGCCATTTTGCTGGCAAAGTGCCGATACTCGGCGTGTGCCTGGGACATCAGGCCATTGGTGAAGTTTTCGGCGGGCGGGTGGTTCGCGGCCCGATTCCTGTGCATGGCAAGGCATCAGAAATTAAACATAATGGTGAGGGCTTGTATAAGGGGTTGCCGCAACAGCTTGTGGTAGGACGGTATCATTCTTTGATTGTGGAAAAGGAGACACTGCCGGACTCTTTAGAAATAACGTCCGAGACGGCCGATGGTATTATCATGGGAATTAAACATAAAAAATATAAGGTCGAAGGCGTACAGTTTCATCCCGAATCGGTGCTCACGCCGGATGGCCTAAAACTGCTGAAGAATTTTTTTGAAGCAATTTAGAATAAATGGAACTTTGTTTTTCTAAGATGCATTGTTTGTTGCATTTTAGCTAAATATAATGAAAAATATAACAATTATCAAACATATTGACACGTTGGAACATAAATGGTAATATCAAAACAACTTAAAAAATACGAAGCTCTTATCCAGAGAGGTCGAGGGACTGGCCCGATGACGCCCGGCAACCGGCAGTGATGCAGTGGTGCCAATTCCAGCAGGAGATTTTCCTGATAGATGAGAGAAAGGTTATTTAACCCTTTCTTTGGAGAGGGTTTTTATTGTATTATAGAAGAGTGGGCTGTGAAACTGAGGAGGTAACTGCATGGGGAAAGATAATAAGAAGACGACAAATATACGAGAATTAGAGATTACGTCCGAAGTGATGGAGCTTATTGAAAAATCGATTCGGGGTATTTATCATGGTTCGGTTACCTTGGTTGTACAGGATTCACATATTGTGCAAATTGAAAAGAATGAAAAAATCAAGTTGTGCTGAGCGGTTAGAATTTTTACTGTTTATAGGAAGGGATGATTGAAATGACTACGAACAACAATAGTGCAGCGCTCAGCAAAGAAAGCAAAGCCATTCGCGCGAGCATTCTGGAATCACTGCAGGAAATGAAATATGGTCAGGTTACTATTGTAATTAAAGCCGGCAAGATTACGCAAATTGAAAAAACTGAAAAACAGCGTGTAGGGAGCTTACAAGGCCTATATGGCGATGGCATTTAAACAGAGACAGGGCTTTTTGACAAAGTCCTAGAAATAAAGGTAAGGTTATTCACTAATTAGAAGGCAGAAGATTATATATAACTTTAGGGGGAATACACATGGCATTACCAGAAAATTTACGTTTTGCATCTTTAGCGGTGCATGCTGGACAAGAACCTGATCCGACAACCGGGTCAAGAGCAGTGCCTATTTATCAGACTACAGCTTATAATTTCCGTGATGCGGATCATGCGGCCAACTTGTTTGGCTTAAAAGAAGAGGGAAATATTTATACCCGCCTTACCAATCCGACCAACGATGTGTTTGAAAAAAGAGTTGCGGCGCTCGAAGGCGGCGTAGGGGCATTAGCATTTGCTTCAGGACATGCGGCAATCTGTGGCGTTATTTTGAATATTGCTGAAGCAGGGGATGAAATTGTTAGTTCGTCTAGCTTGTACGGCGGTACATACAATCTATTTTCCTACACACTGCCGCATATTGGCATTAAGACGCACTTGGTAGATGGTTCTAATCCAGAAAATTTCGCTAAGGCAATTACGTCCAAAACCAAGGCCATATATGCTGAACTGATAGGCAATCCCAAAATTGATGTGCTGGATATCGAAAGAGTCGCCGAAATTGCGCATAAGAACGGCGTTCCGCTGATTGTAGATGCGACCTTTGCCAGTCCTTATCTGTGCCGCTCAATTGACTTTGGCGCTGATATTGTTGTGCATTCCGCCACCAAGTTTATTGGCGGACATGGTACTTCGATGGGCGGCGTTGTGATAGATAGCGGCAAATTTGACTGGAATAACGGTAAATTCCCACTGCTTAGCGAGCCAGATCCAAGCTATCATGATCTTAAATATACCGATGTAGGCAGCGCTGCATTTATTACCCGCCTCCGCGTTCAGGTACTGCGCGATTATGGCGCCTGTCTCAGCCCATTTAACAGTTTTCAACTGCTGATAGGACTAGAAACATTGCATTTACGGATGAAACAGCATAGTGAAAATGGTTTGGCTGTAGCTAAATATCTAGAAAATCATGAACTTGTTAGTTGGGTCAACTATCCTGGGCTTGCTGGCGATGTAAATCACGCTCTGGCTGAAAAGTATCTGTCAAAAGGCGCCGGCGCAATTTTGACCTTTGGCATAAAAGGCGGGCTGGAAGCTGGCCGTAAGTTTATTAATTCTTTAAAACTACTCTCACTACTGGCTAACGTAGGCGATGCGAAATCACTGGTTATTCATCCTGCTAGTACAACACATTCACAGCTGAGCTCGGAGCAGAGAGCCGCCGCAGGCGCGCCTGATGATATGATTCGCTTGTCGATTGGCATTGAAGATATACAGGATATCATCGATGATTTGGCGCAGGCGTTAGAGCAAACTAAATAATATAATCATACATAAAAAGTCGCTAAATATTGATTTAGCTAATTGGTAAACCAAAGGCTAAGAGTTATTCCTTGTAGAGGAATGTCTCTTAGCCTTTCTTACTGTTTCCGTATCACGTCCCCTTCGCTAAAAGCAATGTCAAATGTCCATTATGGAAATTATTGTAAATTAATAATGGTTCTGTATTTAAAATGTAGGGGCAATCCCTCTGTGGTTGCCCGCGTAGAGGCGCTTTAACAAGAAGAAACTAATCTGTGGTACTAAGAAAAAACAAACTTATAAGCGATGCCTTTCTTTATACCACAGAAAGTTATTCATAATAGATCGTTTGTGCGCGGGCAACCACGGAGGGATTGCCCCTACGAAAGTTTACATATTACTCCACGATAGCCTAATGACATTGGTTTTGTGTCTGCCTGCGTAGCAGCATTACGGTTCCTTTGGAAAAACCTGTTGACATGTTTAGTAATTAATGGTAATATATTCAAGCGGAACAAAAGTAAATGATTTAACCTGTTGCTGATTAAAAAAGAAGGCTAAGGGACTGTACCGTAGATGTCTTTAGCCTTTTTTTATGCTGCTTTAAAGGGCTAACTTTATGTTCCACTATTATAAAAAGGAGTTGCTGTTATGGTTGAGTATGGTAAGGAGAATTTATGTTCGGAAGAGGTTAATCAATTTGAAATTCCAGATTTAGCTGAAATAAAAGATAATCTGACGCTTTTTCTGCCATTTGTCCTTAGCTTCTTATTGTTAATGGAACACCTTTTTCTTTTAAATAAACAGCAGCAGGAATTAAGCTTTTTATGGGTAGGCGCTTTAGCTGTATTTTTTAGTGTTACGACTATAGCAACATATTGTAAACCTAAATTCCGCCAGTTTTTTTTGGTCAATGTACCGCTAATATCGGTATTTATAGTTATGCTAATGTTTTGGAATTTGCTTTCAATTAAATTTGGCGTACTGTCGATGTTTTAGATTAGATACTTATATTAAAATTAACAAAATGTTAATAATTCATAAAGTTATATTTTTCCTCTTTATGATATAATGTATTTAATTAAATTACATTATATGGAGGTATTTGAAGATTTAGCTTGCTTCAATTATCTCAAGTTCCATATGGGACTGGTTTTTATCAGGAATTTGATTGCCGGATAAAATAGGAGGGGGAGTATTACGATGATTAGTTGTCAATGGGAATTATTTGATCAATGGAAGGTAAACAACAGTTATCGAGTTATCTTTAAGCCTCGCGAATCAGGCGCGCATCTTGTCGATGTTACTTTGGAATGTAATAATATTAATGAAATCATTGCAGAGGTTTTGAGGGTGCGTCGAACAAGTGGCGAACTTATGTCTTATTTGAATAAAACGATTGCTGCATAATAGTCAGAAAAAGGAACCTGTTCGCAAACAGGTTCCTTTTTGGTTGATTTTAAATTATTTTATGTGTTTAAGTAGGTCAACGGCAATGCCAATATATTTTTGCGGTGTTAAGGCCAGGAGACGTGCTTTGTCGGCTTCCGGCAAGTCAATGCTTTCGATAAAAGTTCTCATTTCTGCTGCGCCGACGGTTTTGCCGCGAGTAAATTCTTTTAATTTGTCATAAGGATTGGTATGACCGTGTTTGCGCATAACGGTTTGTACGGCTTCGGATACTACTTCCCAGGCATGTACCAAATGTGCTTCCAGGGCAGCCTTGTTTTCCAGCGTTTTAGTAAAACCCTTGGAGGTGTAGATAAGGGCCATATATGAATGGCCAATGGCTGTACCGATATTGCGCTGGGCCGAAGAATCACTGAGATCCCTTTGCAGACGGGAAATCGGCAGTTTGTTGGCAAGGTGATCTAACAGTGCGTTGCTCAGGCCTAAATTGGCCTCTGAATTTTCAAAATCAATCGGGTTTACTTTGTGTGGCATGGTGGAAGAGCCTACTTCGCCTTTGATGGCTTTTTGTTTAAAGTAGCCAAGCGAAATGTAGAGCCACATATCCCGATCAAAATCAAGCAAAATGTTGTTGAAGCGGGTAATGGCATGGAAAGCTTCAGCCATGTAGTCATGGGATTCAATTTGCGTGGTCAGCGGGTTATACTCTAGACCCAGCCCTTCAACAAACGCTTGGGAAACTTCGCCCCAGGATATCTCTGGATAGGCAATCTGATGTGCGTTGAAGTTGCCGACAGCACCGTTGAATTTTCCTAGAAATTCCAGTGCATTGATTTGTTTAAACTGGCGATTCCATCTATAGACGAAGACGGCAAGCTCTTTGCCTAAAGTAGTAGGTGAGGCAGGCTGTCCATGTGTATGAGCAAGCATGGCTATGTCTTTTAAGCTTTCGGCCCGGTCGGCAACTTCGCCGACCAGCTTTTGGGCAGCAGGCAGCCAGACATCTTGAATACCGTGTTTGAGCATTAGTGCATAAGAGAGATTATTGATATCTTCCGAGGTACAGGAGAAATGCAAGAATTCAATTGTATCAACAAGCGTTGAGGTACTCAGGGTTTCACGCAAAAAGTACTCCACTGCTTTGACGTCATGATTGGTGGTGCGTTCAATTTCTTTGATTCGCTCGGCAGAAGCATCACTAAAATTGGTGACAATGTTTCTTAAAAACTGAATTTCTTCAGTTGTGAATGTGCGTACTTCTTTTATATCCGGATTTTTTGACATGGCAATCAGCCATTCGATTTCCACGTGGGTACGATATTTTAGTAAAGCCCACTCAGAAAAAAAATCGCCGAGGGGTTTGGTGATTCGGTTATAGCGTCCGTCCAGCGCGGTTAAAGCTTTAATACTCATAAATAATTATCCCTCTTTACTATGTTAAATTTTTAAATTAAGACTAAAAAATAGGTTATGTAAAAAATACATAATTATACTTAATTACACTTGCCACTATCATTTTACCATTATCGTCAAGAGGTTTCAAAAGAATTTATCAAGAATTTTATTATTTATAAAATATTAGTAAGACTATGTAATAGTATTGTGCAGTAACGTGTTAGAATAGTAAAAGAACGGTGCACAAAAACAGATGCAGTTACGTGAACGCAGGGAGGCAATTTTTAGCTTATTTTAAGGAGGAGATAGGGATGTTAAGTGATCTAGTAAAGAAAAACCGTAGTTATCGCAGATTTTTTCAACAAGAAACCATTTCGCGTGAGGTACTTTTGCAGTTAGTTGATTATGCCAGGCTGACTGCTTCCGGCGCCAACAAGCAGGTACTCAGGTATTTTATTGCCAATGAGCAAAAATTTAACCAGAAAATTTTTGAGACACTTGGCTGGGCAGGCTATCTTAAGGACTGGGCAGGGCCAATAGAAGGCGAGCGTCCGGCTGCGTATATTGTTCTTATGCAGGACAAAGGTTATAAAATGTCATCCATCTTTGATGCTGGGATTGCCGCCCAGACAATTTTACTAGGGGCAGTCGAACAGGGGCTTGGCGGTTGTATGCTTAGCAATATTCAGCACCAAAAACTTGAGACAGTATTGAAGCTACCGGAAAATCTGGAAGTCGTACTGGTTATTGCACTGGGAAAACCAAAAGAAACAGTTGTTATTGAAGAAATCACAGCAGATGGCGACATTAAATACTGGCGGGATGAAGCTGCTGTACACCATGTGCCCAAACGAAAATTAAGCGATATTGTGATAAATTAGCAAATATAAAGAAAACTCCTGTCAGATTTTCGCGAAACTGGCAGGAGTTTTCTTAGTTAATAGTAAATAATATAAATATACTAGGTATTCTGGCAGGAGTATTTATAGGTATTCCTTTCTTTACCACGCAAGATACCGGAATAGGGCTTGGCCTGGGAATATGTTACTTTAAAATAATAAAATTTCTTCCAAAAAATAGATTGTTTGGCAGGAATTTTATTATACAATGACAAATATTACAAATATAGAGTATAATAAATTTTACTAAAAAATTGCAATCTGATGTACGGTGTCCTTTTTAAGTAAATGTATAAATGCGAGGTAATATGATTGAAAACGAATAGAGACAGCGTCTTAATGGATGAATTTTTAGAAATGCGTCAAGAAATGCAGCCGTTGAGTGGGAAAACGGAGTTTGGTCTGTGGAAGGCTTTTTCGGTAAGCCCGATACCTATGCTTGTTTTTTCTTATCACGAAGGGCTCATTTTTGATGTTAACGATGCTTTTACCGCTTTTACTGGATATTTACCGCAAGAGCTAATCGGATATACCGGTCTTGAACTGGGGATATGGGCCAAACCTAATGAACGAAAAAAAATAATTCATCGTGTAATCAAGCTGCAAAAAGTACACAATGCTGAAGTCAGCATACGCAGCAAAGCTGATAAAATACTTATTGCCTTATTTTCTTGTGAACAGGTAATTCTGTCAAACAAACCGTATCTCTTAGCATGGTTTGTTGATATCTCTGATATGAAGCAGGAACAGGAAGAATTATGGAAGCAAAAGCAAGAAATTAAGGTTATTTTGGAAAATTCCCCAGATGTTGTTGCTCGTATTGATAAAGAGTTTTGCTATAGGTATATTAGTCCGGCAATTGAAAATTTGATAGGGATATCGGCCACAAAGTTCATTGGACACACGCTCAGTGAGCTGGGCTTTGAACATGAAATTTGCGCACAATGGCGTTCTAATATAGGCCAGGTATTTAAGACCGGGCAAAAGGTAATTTACGAAAGGTGTCTTCGGGGAGTACAAGGGCGCGAATATTATCATCAGGTTCATTTGGCTCCTGTATATGCAGTTGATGGTTCAGTTGAGTATGTACTAAGTCATATTCGCAATATAACGTCTGTAAAAGAAGCTGAGAAAGCACTTATCAAGAGCGAAAAAAATAAACAGCGTATATTAGACGCCTTTCCTGATTTGCTGTTTTTAATGAATAAGTCAGGCGAATTTTTGGAGTATCAGGCGGGTAATAAAACGCTGTTATATGCATCCCCTGAAATTTTCATGGGGAAAAAACTGGCTGAAGTATTACCAGGCAAAGTTGCCGAAAAAATTATGTATCATATTGAATGTGCTATTGAGTCAGAACAAATGCAGGTCTTTGATTATCAGCTTATGGTACAGGGAAAGGCAATGACTTTTGAAGCACGGGTGGTTTGTGCTAATAATGCGGACGAAGTACTGTTTATTGTGCGGGATATTACCAAACTCAAAGAGCTTGAAGGCAGTCTCGCCCGTTTTGACAGGCTTAATACAGTCGGTGAGATGGCGGCCGGAATTGCTCACGAGCTGCGTAATCCGATGACTACTGTACGGGGTTTTTTGCAAATACTTGGCAATAAACCGGAGACCCGCCGTTTTACAGAACAGTTTACCTTAATGATTGATGAATTAGACCGTGCCAATTCGATTATTACTGAGTATCTTTCGCTGGCCAAAAATAAAGTGGTACAGTCTGAGTACCACAATCTTTCTCCCATTATAGAATCATTGGCGCCGCTTATTCGCGCTGATGCAACAATCTCTGGCAAACGTCTTGATCTTATGCTTGCTGAGACTGCTGATTTAATAGTTAATCCCAAGGAAATACGACAGATGTTATTGAATCTTGCCCGCAATGGGCTTGAGGCCATGCAGTCTGGAACGACGCTAACGATTAAAACATATCAGGAGAACGATGAAGTTGTTCTGGTCGTGCAAGATCAAGGCTCTGGAATTAAAAAAGATGTATTAGAGAATATTGGTACACCCTTCTTTACTACTAAAGACAATGGAAACGGACTTGGCTTGTCAATATGTTATACTATTGCGGCTCATCACAATGCCGCTATTTCAATTGATACCAGTCCTGCGGGTACTTCATTTTTTGTTCGTTTTAAAATTGATAAGTAAATTTAGTCAAGAAATAGGGGTTGTCGATTATCGGCAGCCCCTGTTGCCATTAAATGCAACTGCATCTTATTTGAAGCAAAGCCGGTACACCAAATGAATAGTTGTCAGTTATTACGGAAAAAATAGAGATTATTTTTATAGCCTACGATGCTATGTTATTATGTATTATGATACAAACTATAAGAGTCTGAGAGAATAATACGGGAAAAATGAGGTTTATAATATGGAAAAGTATGTTTTTAGTGAAGAAATAGCAAAAGCATTACAGGATATGGGGTACGAGACACTCACCAAAGTTCAGGAAGCGGTAATACCCTTAGTTCTTGCACAGCAGGATATCATAGTAGAGTCCCAGACGGGTAGTGGAAAGACGGCGGCTTTTGCAATCCCCATTTGTGAAAAGATAGCAATAGAACAAAAGAATCCCCAGGCGTTGGTGCTTACGCCAACTAGAGAGTTGGCGCTGCAATTAAAACAAGATATTTCTAATATAGGAAGATTTAAAAGAATACGTTGTTCTGCGCTTTTCGGCAGACAATCTATGGAAATACAAAAAAGAGAATTGAGACAACGGGTGCATGTTATTGTCGGTACACCGGGGCGAACTTTAGATCATATTGAAAGGGAGAATCTGAATCTCAAAGAAGTGCGGTATCTGATTATTGATGAAGCTGACAAAATGCTCAATATGGGTTTTATCAAACAGGTGGAAGCCATCATAAAAGTGCTGCCTGCAAGCAGGATTACAATGCTATTTTCTGCTACTATGGCAGATGAAATTCAGGAAATCTGCCAAAAACACATGAATAATCCCACAAAAATAGCAGTTGATGCGGAGAATTCTAGTTTGGAGAATATCCGGCAAGGTTATTATCAAGTGGCAGAAGCTGAAAAGTTTAAGCTAATTACTAAAATAATATATAGCCAGCGACCAGATAGCTGTATCATTTTTTGTAATACACGAGATAAAGTAGAAGATGTCTTTGGAAAAATGAAACAGCAAGGCTACTCCTGCGGAATTTTGCATGGAGGAATGGAACAAAGGGATCGAATCACCTCTATTCATGATTTTAAAAGAGGCGAATTCCAATTTTTGCTTGCAACAGATGTGGCAGCTAGGGGGATACATATAGATGATATATCACTAGTGATCAATTATGATATGCCGCTTGAGCATGAAAACTATGTTCATAGAATAGGCAGGACCGGGCGGGCCGGGCATGTAGGAGCGGCGATTACTTTTATAGCTGAAGATGAAATTAGGACGTTACATGAGCTTGAGGAATATGTTCAATATAAAATACCACAGCAAGAAATTCCGACAGGAGCAGCAGTGGCAGCAGGAAAATTGATTTTTAATGAGCGTGCTAGGCTGGCGCCTGTTCTGAAGGCGGATATAAGCGAAAAATTGAACAGACAAATTACGAGAATTAGAATAAATGCAGGCAAGAAGACGAAGATGCGGCCAGGCGATATACTTGGTGCGATTACGGCTATGTCGGGAATTAATGGCAGTGATATTGGCATTATCGATGTTAAAGACACTTGCTCTTATGTGGAGATTCTTGGCGATAAAGGAAATCAGGTTAGGGAAGCGCTTTCAACAACAAAGATTAAAGGGAAGGTACATACAATAAAAGGAGTAGGTTTTAATAATAGGTAGTTATGGATATTGAACAGATAAAAACAGTTGACTTAACAGCCTTGCAGCGTTTTATTGAACTTGAAAGTGACGCTTTTGGCACAGGCGGCCTTAATGAATGGACGCTTGTACCGCTTATTCGGCATGGCCGGGTATATGCCGCCTACCAGGCTGGTGAAGTCATAGGGTTAATAGAGTACATACTTGATTGGAATAATCCACAGCGCGCGTATATGATGGGAGTATCCATGGCTAAAAAGGTACGCGGGCAGGGGCTTGGCACAGTTTTTATTGCAAAAACCTTACAAATATTAGCGGATGATGGTATTAATGAGGTAGAACTGACTGTTGCGCCAGATAACCAGGCTGCTATCTATGTATACCAAAAAAAGTTAGGCTTTACGGCAAAAAAGATTAGGAAAGAAGAATATGGTAAAGATGAGGATAGAATTATAATGCTGCTTTCTCTATGAGAAAAAGGGGATTTGACAGCAAAACAGAAAACTATTAGAATGAAAAGCAAAGAATTTTAGTAAAGAAGGCAGAAAAATGAGTGAACCGAATTTTAGCAGAATAGCAGCATTTTCACTGCTGCAGGAATATGTTAAAGGCGAGAGCCTTATCAGGCATGCTTTGACGGTCGAAGCGGTTATGCGGCGCTTTGCGGTCAAATTTAATGAGGATGTAGAAAAATGGGGTACTATTGGGTTACTGCATGATATTGATTTTGAAATGTATCCGGCGGAACATTGCTTTAAAACAAGACCGATATTAGCGCAGCGTCATTGGCCGGAGGAATATATTCGGGCGATTGAAAGCCATGGCTATAAGCTGGTTAATGAAGTAGAACCAATTACTAAGTTAGAAAAAGTATTATATACGATTGATGAATTAACCGGACTTATTGCCGCTACTGCACTGATGCGTCCCAGTAAAAGTATTTTTGATCTTGAGGTCAAATCAGTTAAGAAAAAATGGAAGCAGCATAGCTTTGCCGCAGGCGTCAACCGTGCGGTTATTGAAGAAGGTGCTAGCATGCTGGGGCTTAGCTTGGAAGAAGTAATGGAAGAATGCATAGAAGGGATGCGCAGCGTCGCGGATGAAATTGATTTACGCGGGACGGTTGCATAAGTAACTAAAAAGGATATTGACAGCTGGGAACTGGCTGGAGAAGTATGCGGCAGTTATTAAAAGGTCTAATGGGACTTGAGACATGGAAGCCCTTAAGAAGGATTTTCGGCAGGTCTTAGAAAAAATATAAATACGCTAGCCTCAAAACGGAAATTGATTATTTAATTGACTAAAGGCTAGTGAGACATTTTTCCAATGTTTCACTAGCCTTTTTTTAGGATAGTACTTGCTTAGCATCTTGGTTATCGTCCATAAAAACAGATTCTGGGCAGATCAAACATGCTTGCCAGGCCGGCTGCGGTTACACCATAGTAGATAATAGGTTTATCTTGCTGCAATTCGTGGTAGGTATTATTGACCAAGACACTGCCGGTAGCCAAAACGACATCGGCCCAGCGTGCATATTCGGCATTTAGGGCTCCATCGTCAATGTGTATACCAGCGTGAACTTGTCCGATATTGTCAGGATTGAGGTCGGTTACCTTAAGGTCAAATGCGGCATTATGCAGTGCCTCAATTAAAGCAGGTTGGAAGCCAATAAAGGCAATTTTCGGATTACCAAACTTTTGCTGAATATAGATGGGCAGTTGTTTTGCGCATAGGTCCGGCTCTTTGCCTTTACAGTGAATCGTTGATTCCACTTCATTTATACTGCGCATTAGTGCATTGAGGGTGGCGATAAAGATAGCACGATGAAAATTGGTATCAAGCGGCAGCATAAGTACTTCGCCAAGTGTGCCTTCGAATGTTCCAGGCTGGTCGGTATAGGCTTGTCCGATTTCACCGTAAAAACGCGCTTCTATTAAAACTTCTTTTCCTTTGAGCAGCGGATAGTTGTCACGCACTGGCTTGCCGATTGCTGCTGCTGCAGT
>JAJFUN010000091.1 GCA_021372375.1 Pelosinus sp.
GCCAAATGTCCCCGGTCCCAGTCCGACAATAGTAATATCTCCCATAATATTATCTCCTATTCCTTTTAATAAAATCTTATTCATAAATGCGGCTCTTAGCACCAATGTCAAATTTCTGTACTTCCAATAAATACCGGTTATTGAATTTTCATTGTTTGTTTTATCTTTTTTGTATTTATTTATATTTTATCGTAGGGGCAATTCACGAATTGCCCTTGTTAGCTGGAGACAACCTCTGTTAGTACGTCTCTGATAGTAGGGGTAATTCGTGAATTACCCCTACACATAAACAACTATTTATTAACATAGCCCTATTTCTTGAGCACACCAAACCGTTGTAATAATCCGGCTACCCGAGAGCCCACTTTAGGGATTTTCTCTACATCTCTCATTTGCACACCGCCAATGAGCAAAAGAAATGTACCATATAGTATAGTTCCAGCACTAATGGCCATCAAAGTTGTAAGGGTATTTGAAAGGCCTTTAGCCATCATGGCATCGTATAAGTAGAGGACTGCCCCCCCCATGAAGCCGGCGGCAGCAATTACTTTCAGAGTGTCTTTTATATGTAAGCTAAAACCGACATACCGATAAACAAAGTACATATTTAACAATGCTGCTATACCAAAATCAGCGTTAGTAGCCCAGGCCGCTCCTTCAATACCCCAGGCAGGCAGGGCCGTCAGTGTCCAGCACAGCACTATTTTACACACAGCCGATAGCACCATATTAATAAGGGGAATTGCCGTGTGGCCAAGGCCCTGCAGCACGCCGGTAGTCACCTGATGAATACCCATGAAAATAATACTCAGCGAAAGTACGGCAATGGAAGTTCCGGCATTAGGTGTCCCATAAAGCATTTGCGAAATAGGCGTAGCCAGTAAATACATACCGACAAAACTAGGAATGGTAATTAGATTGGCAATTCGCACAGCCGTTGCCGTACGCTGGTAAATCCGCTGGTGATTATTAAGCGTAAAGGCCTCAGATACGGCTGGCACCAAACCGACTGCTAAAGATGCTGTCAAAATGGTCGGCAAGTTTATAAGGGCAGTCGCCATACCGGTGAGATACCCAAACAGCTCGGTAGCCTGCGCTACTGAATAACCGGCAGCTTCAAGACGCTGCGGCACAATTAATAAATCAATATTTGAAACAACAGGCAGCATGATATTAGCCAGCGAGACCGGCAGTGCCAGCCGCACAATCCGCTTGATAATGCGCATACCGGATTCCTTGACCTGGCCTGACTGCTGACGAATACATTCTTTGAAGTGCCTGCGCTGACGAACGTAAAAAAATATCAGTACCAAAAGTGCAGCCATAGCACCTGGCGCAGCGCCAAAACTAGCGCCTGCCGCAGCATACTCAAGCCCCTGCGGCAAAAGCAAATACGCCAGTAAAATCATGGTTCCAACCCGGACAAACTGTTCCATAATCTGGGATACAGCAGTCGGCGTCATCATTTGCATCCCCTGGAAAAAGCCACGAAAACTTGATAATACCGTAACAAACATGATTGCTGGCGCCAGCGCTGCTATCGCATAATAAGCCCGTGCATCGCGCACAAAATGATGGTCAATCAGCCACCCTGCTCCAGCATACAAAACCCCGGTAAAGACTATGCCTGTAGCCAAGAGTAACCCAAACGACACACGAAAGACACGATGAGCGCCGCGAAAATCGCCTAGCGCCACTTTTTCAGCCACAATAATGGATATCGCCACAGGAATACCGGCTGAGGAAACACTAAGCGCTAACATATATATTGGATAAGCCATTTGATAGAGACCAATTCCTTCGCCGCCTAAAAGCCGTGATAAGAGAATTCGGTTTACCGATCCAATAACTTTGACAATTACCCCGGCAACCGTCAAAATGAGAGCCCCTTTTAAAAAACTATCTTTACTCACCCAGTCTTCCTCCCCACCTCACCAATACAAACATTCCCAAGTAAAAGTACATTTATTTATTATAACAAAATACAAAAGGAAATGGTACTGACTACCCTAAACAGAAAAGTAGCGAACAAGCGTCCGCTACTAAGTAAAATCTGTTTATTGTGCCATCTGTTTAGCGAGAAAACCTGCTGCAGTTTCTGCTAGTTTCATTTCTAAATCACCCAATTGTACGCCTGGCTGTTTAGAACAAATTACCACTGCTCCAATCGCATCCCCTTCAGCAATAATGGGGGCAATGACTTCCGCAGTAAATTTGCATTCATCTTCCTCATCATCACAATCCGTAACACAGCCCTTACAGTTTTTATGTTCACCAGGATTGTTGATAATAGCCGATTTTCGTTCTTCCATGACTTTTTCTACTGCCATGCCAAGCGGCTTGTTTAAAAATTCTTTTTTGGAGGCACCCGACACGGCCACTATATTATCCCTATCGGCAATCAGAATAATCTGCCCAATAGCTTCGTACAGTGAGTCTGCATATTCTTTAGCGAAGTCACCGAGTTCTCCGACAGGCGAATATTTTTTTAGAATTACTTCGCCCTCGCGATCAACATATATTTCCAGTGGATCACCTTCACGAATCCTTAAAGTACGCCTAATCTCTTTTGGGATGACAACTCTACCAAGATCATCAATTCTTCTCACTATACCAGTTGCTTTCACCTGTATCCCCCCTTTTCAACAGTATTTTACATTGATTTCAATAATAGTATATATCTATCTACATAATTTTATACATTTATAACGCTAGATGATCGCAACTTTTCCAGGCTTATTTTTCCGTTTTTATGAGGGACTGCAGCACTTTTTTAAACCATTCCAGCAGCGACTTTTCCGCAATTTTTATAGTTTTAAACTGCATGCTTTCCGGCGGTCCGGGAAAGACGGACAATCTGCCAGGATAATCGGCTTTGAACTTCATCATATTTTCAATATCAATATTCGGTTTATCACCAAACACCACTTCGAAATAATTTGGTTTTTGAATAATAGATTTTATACCAAGCTGACGAGCCAGTGTTTTGATGCTGGCTACTTCCAGCAAATTAAGCACACACTTGGGCGGCTCGCCAAATCGGTCAATCATTTCGTCCAATAATTCTCTGATTTGCTCTTCAGTCCGCACGCCAGCGATACGCTGATATATTTCAATTTTATGCATGGCATCGCTAATATACTCACCGCAAATATATGCTTCGACATTAATTTCAAGAACTGGTTCCGGCGGCAATTCAACCGTTTCGCCGGTACGAAGCTGCTGTACAGCCTCCTCCAGCAGTTTGCAGTACATTTCAAAACCCACACTGACAATATGCCCATGCTGCTGCGCGCCAAGAAGATTGCCTGCCCCGCGGATTTCTAAATCACGCATGGCAATTTTAAAGCCCGCGCCTAGTTCAGCAAACTCTTTAATGGCCTGCAGACGTTTTTCAGCAACCTCTGTCAGCACTTTGTCCTTGCGATATGTAAAATAAGCAAAAGCCATATTATGCGACCGACCTACCCGGCCGCGCATTTGATATAGCTGAGACAGGCCAAAATGGTCGGCATCATAAATAATAATGGTGTTGGCATTGGCTACATCAAGACCATTTTCAATAATACTGGTACAAACCAGTACATCATCATGCCCTTCATAAAAGTCCAGCATAATTTGTTCGAGGAGTTCCTCCGGCATTTGTCCGTGGGCGCTCTTGATCTTGGCGTCAGGCAGCATTTCACTAAGCTCGGCCACCATTTTATCAATTGTCTGCACCCTATTGTACACAAAATAAACCTGTCCGCCGCGTTTTAATTCCCGTTTAATGGCTTCTCTAATAATTTCAGCCTGATACTCTGTCACATAAGTCTGCACCGGAAAGCGGTTTTCCGGCGGTGTCTCAATGATACTCATATCCCGGGCGCCAACTAAGGACATATGAAGCGTCCTCGGAATAGGCGTAGCACTTAATGTCAATACATCAATGCCTGCGCTCCACCTTTTTAGCTTTTCTTTTTGGGCCACCCCAAAACGCTGTTCCTCATCCACTATTAAAAGTCCGACATCTTTGAAATTTATATCTGACTGTAAAATACGGTGCGTACCAATAAGCACATCGACCTGGCCCTCAGCCACATTGCTCAGCGTCACTTTCTGCTCTCTACTGCTTCTAAACCGGCTAATGACATCAACTACCGGCCCGAAACCGGCAAAGCGCGAACTAAAGGTTTGGTAATGCTGCTGGGCAAGTACTGTAGTAGGCACTAACACCGCTACCTGCTTGCCATTCATGACCGCCTTGAAGGCCGCCCTCAGGGCTACCTCAGTTTTGCCAAAGCCTACATCACCGCACAAGAGGCGATCCATCGGCCGCGTTTTCTCCATATCAGCCTTAATTTCCGCCACGGAGGTAAGCTGATCAGGTGTCTCTTCAAACGGAAAGGCGTCTTCAAAGTCCTTTTGCCAGGGTGTATCCTGAGAAAAGGCAAAGCCCTCAGCAATTTGCCTTTCTGCATATAAATGAACAAGTTCCTTGGCCATATCGGCAACCGCAGCCTTGGCCTTGCTCTTGGCCTTGAGCCAATCACTGCCGCCCATTTTGTGCAGTCTCGGCACTTCCCCGTCTGTACCTATGTATTTTTGCAGCAGCTGCACCTGATCTGTCGGCACATAAAGTTTGTCATCACCGGCATACCGAATATGCAGATAATCTTTGTGCATACCGCCGACTTCCAGTGTTTCAACGCCTACATATTTACCAATCCCGTGATTTACATGTACAACATAATCCCCAATTTTTATATCGCGAAAATAGGTAATCTGCCGTTCTTTAGCTACCCTGGGGCGAGGCTTTTTTTTGTGACGCCCCATAATTTCAAACTCAGTAATGACCGCCAAATGCGCCTGCGGCAGTTCAAACCCGGCTGATAAATTACCAATTGTAATTAATACCTTACCTGGCGTCAGTTCAGTAATTTCTTCCGCAAAATCAGCCCTAATTCCTATTTCAGCAAGGCTTTGCTGTATGGCTAACCCTTTCTCCCGTTTTGACATCAGGAGAATAGGCATATACTTTTTTTCCTCCCAGCTCTTTAATTCACTAGCAAGCATATCCATCTGCCGATGAAACGGAGCTACCCCTCTAGCACTAATGCTCAACATATTGGCGGCTTCTGTATGCGGCGTCTTCTGGAGCATTAGTGAGAGATAAACGACATTGTACATTTTAGCAGCTGCAGCAATATCAGCCCAGCTAAATACCTTGCGCTTTAAATCAGGGTTTTCTTTGATTAAATTGCCAAGCTGCTCACGAATCCGAGCTGGCTCATCAAATACTACCGAACTACTTTCTGGCAAGTATGATAAAAAAACTACGGATTTACCTGTATGCTCAGGCTCGGCCACAGGCAGGATATCGACATACAAAATAGTACCTTGCGAACGCTGGGAACCTATATCAAATTCTCTCAGAGAATCAATTTCATTGCCAAAAAACTCCAGTCTCACAGGCAGCGGGCGATTAACGGCAAAAAAGTCAACAATTCCGCCTCTGGCACTAAACTGCCCCAGCCCATCAACCTGATCCACCCGTTCATAGCCGGCCGCCACTAGCGCATTTAATAGATTATCGCGCTCAAGGTTCTGTCCGGTTTTAAGCATAATCCGGCTGCCAGCGAATTCTGCCTGAGGCAGCGTTTTTTGCATAGCCGCCTGTGCAGTTGCCAGCACAATAATGTTTTCGCCGCGCAGCATCCTCCCGAGAACATCCATACGCTTCGCGGCAAGCTCCAGACTTTTAGCAGCTACCGTAAAGGTAACCATATCGACTGCCGGCAGTTCCACAACCTCTGCTTCAGGCAAAAGCATGCCAAAATCCGCGTGCATGCTGTCTACTGCTTCATGACTGCCTGTCACAATAACAAGTGGTCTGGGCGCCGCCTTATACGCTGCTGCCAGCAAAACTGTCTTTTGCACGCCGGTAAGTCCATAAACCAAACTCTGCTCTTTGGGCATGCCAACAGCAGCAATCGCCCGAGCGATTGCTTGGTCACTTTGCATTATTTCAAATAATTTACTCATACACACCTCGTCCCATTCTAAAAAAACCTGTAAATTCTCAGCTTTACATATCAAAAAGAGGGCTTAGCAATGCTAAAGCCCTAGACTACTTTTCATTCAGCTTCTACTAATGCAAAAATCTTGGTCCATACACAATGGTGTCTTCTTCCTGTCCCCCAATAGCTGCCATACAATCATCACACAAGGACTGCACATGCATCTCATTTGATTCCGGGATAAATTTAATTATATCTTGCCGCTCGACTTGAGTCAAGCAATCAAAGCCAAACTTCACCTCATCAAGCTCATCTACTTCTATTGTATCGATTGGCTGACCACAATATTCGCAGGTGTAACAAATTTTCATGGTATCCTCCTATTTTTTTGACATAAGGCGAATGGCCGTGATGTTCCAAATTATATGGGTAAATACCCCGCCAATCAGCCCTAGCCAAATTTCCCCGGTAAAATAACGACCCAGCACTGTTATGCTGCCAAATAGACTATGCCCTAGTACACTCAGCAGCAGCGGGATAAATTTGCTGTTTTGACTTGTAAAAAAATCGTATATCCCCTCTAAGAGGCCAAACACACCATGCAAAGCTAGTATATCCGCTCCCAGGTAATGCGCCGGCAGAGTCTTTAGCAATTCCTCAGCGATTGGACTGTAATAAAGCACTGTTTGTATCCCGGTAAACTTTACGAGCAGCTTATTAAGTAAAAAGCTTACGCCCGCCATCAAGCATCCCAGCACATATCCCATAGCACCACCCGAGAATTATAATTTACTAAAACCTTAGCAAGTTCATAATTATTATCAACACTCTGAGAGTGTCTTATACAAAGAATAAGCTAGCGCTCGCAATATAAAAATCCGCTTGCGTGGTCTTTAAACCCAGTATTTCGCCTTAGTTCCCCTCTAGAGAGGGGTGCCCAAAGGGCGGGGTGTGTTGGTTGCTTCACCATAATTTTTTGACCTTGCCAATACCAAACACACCCCGTCGCTCACGCGCCACCCCTCTCTAGAGGGGAATTTAAAAAGCACCTACCAATGGCAGGCACTCAACAAACAGAAAGTTAAGCTATATGTAACATATTAATGATACCTTGAGAAATTCCTTCACTTGGCCTCCCTTGTCAAAGGCTATGCTTACAAAAAATCATCAAAATTCTTATTTTCTCAGAAAGTTTACTCATCACCAATCGTTTGTACGCCGTGCAACCACAGGGAACCCCTCATAAAACAAAAATCCTGCTTTCGCTTAAAGTCTGTGCATTTATTAACTTACATCCTATTTCACGATAGACTGCCATAACTACCTTGCACTTTATTATAATTCAACTTCTGACATGCAAAGTAAAAGAAAAATTATTATAACCGCCATTTTCATTTTCTAAGACTGGATAACTTATGCTTGCTGTATACTCTTTAACGCCTGTAAAGTTTTTACTCGCTGTTTTTTTATAATGAAAATATTTATTACCATCAGGCTTACCCGATAATGGATTTGATTCTTTTGCATCAACAAACTCCCAGCCTTGTTTTTTAAGTTTGCTGTCATAATATTGATAAATTTCATGATAAGTTATACGTGCTGAATAATCTGCATTTAAAGTGGCCTTAGTTGCATCTCCCGATAAGTTAAAACTTTTTTTCGTAGCCGCTGGTAATGGTTTAATTAAATCAAATTCTTCTTTTATTTCTTCTTTTAACATATTTTCTTTAGTACTTTGCGGGGGATGATAATAGCTAAAATAAAATGTGCCTGCACATAAAATTATTGCGGCAACCCAGAAAGTTCGAAATATATATTCTAATTTTGTATTCACAAGGCCTTCTCCTCACAGAATTATCAAAAGTTCTGATCTATTTTCTTCTTTTGTCCAGTCATTATAAGTCCTGCTCCTTTTTATTGGTCTTCCCTCCATCTTCTTGTTTATTCCCTACTAATGATGCTAAAGCAATAACCGTGGTTATTACTGGATGTAATGTCCCAATAACCCAAACAGGGAAAAAGAAAACGCCATACCCTTGTATTTTGGTAAGATAGGCGGGAATAAGGCCAGCGACAACAAAAAATCAATAATTATTAATATAAAATTCAAGCTTGCTGCTAAAAATAGCTTGGATAACATATTTAAATACAAAGAAAAATAGTATAGCAGCTATAAATTTCAATAAGGTATATTTATTAACTACATCTCCAATTAGTTTCATAATGAGCATCTCCTGTCCTTTAGCTCTGCCACTATCGGGCCTAAAAAGTAATAAAACTATTAAGAAAAGTGATTAACGCTTATTTATGCACCAACTTATTAACTTAATAAATACAAAAAACCGCTATTCCCTAAATCAAGAAAATGGCGGTCTTACTATTATCACCTTATATTTCACCAGAATAATAATCTATACTTACAGTATATCTCTGCTTAGCCATTTAAAAATCACTATTCTACAGGCCTATTTATATTCCTCTATTTGGATTTAATGGTATTGTCAGTTTTTTTATAGCAACCTTTGCAATACAAATTTTCTACGACGCTTCGCACCACCAAATCATAGTGCAGCCCCAAACCTACGGCAGTATACTCAGCGGATTAATGGGCTGGTCATTTACCCGTACCTCAAAATGGAGGTGGGGGCCGGTGGAATTGCCGGTGCTGCCCATGTAAGCTATGGTTTGGCCTGCTTGTACGTATTGCCCTTCAAACGTACTATACTGGGACAAGTGACCGTAGAGAGTGACATAGCCTTTGCCATGCTCAATCATTACCGTATTTCCATAGCCGCTAACCCAGCCTACGTAGCTGACATGACCAGCTAAAGCGCTTCGCACAGATGTGCCATAATCATTGGCTATATCAATGCCGGTATGGATTCTTCCCCAGCGATAGCCAAACGGCGAGGAAATTTCACCGATGGTCGGCCACACCATACGGCCAGTCTTGGCGCGTGATACCTCAGCTTCGGATCTTTTGGCTCGCTTGCCGCCAGGGACAAATAGCTTTTCACCAATAGCCAAAAACTCACTATCTTTATTATTAGCATGCATAATCGCATCTACTTGCACCGTATACATTTGGGCAATTTGGGACAGGGTATCACCCTCTGCGACTGTATGCAAGGCCCCTTTTTGTGATAAGATCAAAAGCTGCTGTCCCGGCCTAATGATATCTTCTGCCTCGGGATTAGCCGCCAGCAGTGTATCTACATCCACATTATGCTGGACCGCAATATCGCTGAGCGTATCCCCCGCCTGCACCAGGTACTTTTTTATCGGTGGCACAGATGTTTTGGACGGCTTAGTTACTGTCTCGACTATTGCCGGCGGCACTTCAGACTCCGCCTCCTCAAGCGGCACGGCCGGCAGGAATTTAAGAAATAACGGATATGTCAATAATAACACAATAGGCGGCACTGCTAAAACCAATACAGTTCTAGCCTGCCGCCATACTTTTCCGTACGAAAGCTTCATATCTTCACCTCGGAACAACTTAGCAGCAATTAAAACTTTTTCTTTAAAAGTTGCTTCTAGAGTATAGGATACTCCACTAGTTGTCCGATTATACATAAAAAGCCATTTCTTTATTTTTATTGTTTCCGTTTTGAATAATAAGAAGGAATTAATTCAATTGATTCGAGACTCCGTACTGTTTCCAAATCATGCTCACTAACCGCAGGAATAGCCATTTGGGCCCCGCAGCTCCGACAATATAGCTCGATACATTCCGGCATAATCATCGCCTCAATTGCCCCACTGCCGCAGCGGCAGTGTACCTGACCGGTTTCGGCAATATCATGAACCCGGTTGAGTACGTCCAGCATAACCTGCGGATTTTCAATACTTTCATCATATTCCGAATACTCATTTTTATACATTTCCCGGGCCAAACGTTCGACTTCCTGCCGATGCTCATTCATAAAGAATTCAATACTGTCACGCTTTCCGGCAAAACCCAGCTCCAGATTTTCCACCGGGCAATATATTTTAGTTAACTTATTTGCTGAATCAGCGCCGCTGCCTAAAAAACGTCTGCTGTCTAAACAAACCACATGATTGGTATTACAGGATGCGCAGGGGATGCTCAATATATACTGATGATGGCAAGCACTCGTAACAGCAGCCTGCACTTGTCCGCAGCTGCATCTTAGGATATGACTTTCTGCCATTTTCAGCTTAAAACATGAAACATCATGCAGTTCAAGTTTACTGCACCGTGGACAGTACAGCGCAAATGTAGCAAGAGTACTAATAACCATAT
Organism: Pelosinus sp.; assembly: GCA_021372375.1. Classification (GTDB taxonomy): domain Bacteria; phylum Bacillota; class Negativicutes; order Propionisporales; family Propionisporaceae; genus JAJFUN01. The sequence goes on from JAJFUN010000091.1 coordinate 10,267, forward strand.
TCATCCCCCCTTTTTATATAACTTCGCCAGACAAAAGCAAAATCCTTCTGGCTTATTTAAGGTAACAAAAAGGTCAAACACCTTAGCGCCATCCTCTTATACTAGCCAATCAGTAAATTCTTTGCATCACTTGTAGTAATACGTTCACTAACCATCTGACATAAGGCAATAATATCAAAAGGCTTGGTAATATAGTCATAAGCCCCTAGCTCTCTTGCCTGATTTACCGTCTCGAGTTCACCGTAGGCAGTCATCATAATCACTTTATCCTGCTGTCCAATTTGTTTTAATTCACGTAAAGTCTCAATTCCGTCCATTCCAGGCATTTTCATGTCCATCAAAATTACAGCCGGACTTATTTCTTTAGCCGCCTGAAGTCCATCATAGCCATTTTCCGCGGTAGCCACTTCATATCCTTCGTCCTGTAAAACTTCTGTCAACAATCTTCTAATTCCCGGCTGATCATCAATAACCAAAATTTTAATTTTCTTCTGACTTTTAGAATTAGCCACGTAAGTCACCTGCTCCCTTTGTTAAATTTAATGCTCAGGTTTCAGTCCACAAAAGCATTGCATCTCCAGGTAAACATCTAATAATCCACATAAAGTATAGTTCAGCGCCTCTCATGGATTAATTTTTAGACAATTTAAACAGTTCGCCAAAACAGCGGCAATTCCTGCATTTTTTATCCTCTATTTTCCTTTAATATATTTTATAGCCATTTTTACTTTACTTGTCATTTTATACACAGTTGGATTATGATAAATTTTCATGGTATACACTGCGGTTTTATCATCAACGTTAAAACAAATATCATTAAACGGCGTAGGTATCCCCCATGTTGTATAAATAGGTTGGCCGTTCTTCAGAATACTGATGCGATAGGCGCTGTCCCTTAAGTACAATGGATATTTTACCGTTACTTTATGGGGACGGCTGGCATCCACCGGAATATCTTTACCTAATAACTCCACAGCATACTCCGAGCCCCACCATTGAGCCGACAAACGCCTGCCATAAACAGCCATGAGCTCAGGTGTATAATAATCCAGATAGCTTTTTACAAGTTCGCTGGCTGTACCAAACTCTATTGCACCCTCCTCTACATAATGTTCCTTAATATAAGACAAATGCTCATCAAGAATTGTAAACATGCCGCCATCGGTACTTTTCCAGTCAGGCTCACCCATCATAAACATAGCATGCGTAAAGCCGACAATGGCATGCACGCCAGGCATGACTATCCCGTGCGGGGCAAAATAGTTCATTCCCTGATCCACCCTTTGATTCATAGCCGCTGCCAACTGTTTATCATAAGCAATAAAGTCACGCGGCGTTGGCCGCACTTCTACAATACCAATATTCGAAATATCCTGAGCCGGTATATTGATATCATCTGAACTGGTAAAATAAACTTCTTTGCCAAAATTCCCGGCAGTAAGCCCCTCCTGATTGCCGTCGGCGTCACTTGAGCCCCAGATTCCTACCTTGCGGCAGGCACGAATGCTCTTAGCCTCCTCTTCGCTGCCGCTGCCGAAGTCAAAGGAACCAGCCCTTGCCGTCAGGCTTTGTCCTCCTGGAGATTCTACCATGAGTTCATCTAAGATTTTTTTATACTGATACAAACTGCCTGTACGGCTGTCACGATCAGCATAATCCCCTTCTTTAGAAAGATCATGAGCCCAGCCATGCCGCAAATGATTAGCCCATAGACCATCTGTTTGGGCCTGATAAGAAACTGCATTTTCCGGTAAATAAGGATCATAATCTGTATGCATATGTACGCCATATTCGTGGCCGCTTAGCGTTTGACTCTCCACAGAAGCCTTAATAGCTGTCACAGCCTTTTTCCAGTCGCCGGTTTTTGACTGTGTATCTGCCCACTCGGCTGCCACTACAGCCGGCCAGGCAATATAATGCGTCCACTTGGCACCATATTTTGCCGCAACCGCATTCAGTTTTTCCGATTTATGCACCAATTGAAAGGTAAACTCTTCCGGCTGCAGCCAGCCGTCCCCATTCCCCCATCTTACAGGATATCCAGCCGAATCAATTGGTTCAAGATCTTCGGTCATAACGTAGAATACTTTTCCCGGCTTCGGATCGGTTACGCTAATACTTATCTCAGCGGCGCTCTGACTGTCATCGCCCACTGTAAGGCCGACTTGCCAGGGCTTATTGAAGTTAACTGAATCAGGACGCTTGGCTGTTACCGGCAAACTTATATGACGTTTTTCAGCGGCAGCCAAATTTTCCAGCATAATTGTTTGGTCATTTGCCACAATGCCATACCCGGGCGGTTCATGAAAATTAACACTAATCTCTGCCAGCGGCAGTTTACTGATATTTTCCACATCAGCCTCAAGCGTAACCGTTTCGCCTAAATTTGCCTGATAATGAGCGGCAGCCGGCGTTAGCCTGACCATTTTGCTTTGGTCAACCTGTGCTGTTAAATCATCAAACAGCACATGCTGCCCCTCACCTGACTCGAGGGTAATGCGGTATTTTCCAGCCCGCTCCAGCTTGACCTTGGGCAGATTTTTTGCAAAAACTTCAGAAAATCGATAGTTTTCCTGCCGCCAGCCGCCTTTGTAATTGGTATTATAGCGTAAATCCAGCCACTTGGCATTCTCGCTATCCGGCGGCATATTTCCTGTAAACACATAGCCGACAGCTCCTAATACATTGCCGTTTTGATCTAGGGCACTCAGCTTAACGCGCCCACTCCCCTGGGTGGATAACAAATCAAAATGGGCTGTTGCTGTCGCGGCCTGATCTGCTGTAACTTCAGCAAAATATTCCAACTGCCCGGCCCCGCCTGCCGCTAATTCCCGAATTGGTACTTTATCCTCACCATGCACCAAGACGCGGGCAGTATTGCCTGAGCCTGTCGTCAAAAGATTTTCCTGATTGAGCCAGTTTGCAGCCTCCTCTGGCGGCAGTGGTTTTAATGCTGCCGGAAAAGAATCGACCGGTTTCCCCACGCACCCGGTAAAAAGCAGCGCTGTTAAGAGCGCTGCGCAAATTGTTTTAACCATATAATCACCTATTCCATTAGAACATTTTGCATTGAAAATGGCAGCTCTATCATCATTGTGGCGGCGGTAATTACCGCGAGCACTATAAAAATCAGTACAATTAATAGCGGCATCAAGAGCACTAGGGCCGCTTTGGCGCCAGACAAGGCATAAGTTTCGCGAATAGCCGCTACATCCAGGATTACCGACCAAATAGAGACTCCCGCAATCAGGGCTACCTCAAAAATCCCTTTCACTGCTGACGGCATTAACCCTACTGCCATAAGTCCCGGTACTAAAAAAATTCTCGGTACATGCGCAAAGCCCAAAGCTGCAAACAAACTGCTGCTCCGGCCGTTTCCGCCAAAAAATTCGGCAAGCAGCCCCCATACAGCCGCACTCAAAAACCACATCACCAAACTGCCGATAAGCTCGGCGCCAGCGATGATACCTGCAGCAAAATGCATACTAACGCCCCGCATTGTAAAATACAACGGAATAACCGGCAGCAGCACACTAAGCAAAAACACCAGCACAGCCTGACCAAAAGGACGTTCATCAGCAATACGCCTGAGCGCCTTACGCGGCACAAACAGCACATCATACAGATTTTCAAAGATGGTATTCATTCTGCCACCCGCCACTCTGCCGGCATGGCCAAGGGCGCAACAATCGGCAATTTATCTTCCGTGCGCCCGGAAGCAATTTTGCCCAGCAAAAACTGTGACAAATCCATACTGTCTCTGCCGCCGAGCAGCATTTCAAGCGGCGAGGTCTTGCCATATTCCTTGATTACTGCATCTTTTACATTAACCATCGCTTTAGCGCCGTCAATGGCATCATACATATTGCCAAACTCATCAATTAACCCCAGCTGTTTAGCCTGATTTCCGGTATAAACCCGTCCGTCAGCAATTTGCCGCACTACCGCCGGTTCAAGATGCCGCCCCTCGGCTACAATACTCACAAACTGCTCGTACATATCATCAACCATACCTTGAATAATCGCCCGTTCTTCTGCAGTCATCTGCCGCTCCGGCGACATAATGTCCTTATGCGGACCACTCTTGATTTTTTCCTGACTTATGCCAATCTTTTTGTACAGTTCTTCCCAGTTTGCATAAGGCATA
>JAJFUN010000102.1 GCA_021372375.1 Pelosinus sp.
CCTTCACAGATTGCTTTTTTTTCGGAAGCAGCGTGTGCTAAAATGAAAGATTTACTAGGGGGGGGACCGGATTCTTCCCGCTGCGGGGAGACGTGATTTTTAGACGATTGGTAGGGAGGGCTGTTCGTGATATTTGACAAGCTATTGACCGTTGTAAAAAATGGGGATATGGCAGATATTTTCACAATTATTGATAGTTCGTTTGCCGGAGACCCGCTTGTTGGGAAAATGATGATGGTTTATTCTGACAAAGCAGCAGCGGGCGAATTAGATAAAGCGGTTATGGAGGAACTACTTCAGGCTGTAAAAAATACAGTATGGGTCAGTCCTATGATTATTTGCCAGGAATGCGGCGAAAAGCAATTACGGATTTTTTGGGACAAAGTAGTAAATAAAAACTCCGCTATTGTACTAGGTGGAGGACATATTAGCCAGCCTTTGGTGCAAATACTGGCATTACTCGACTTTGCTGTAACGGTAATTGATGATCGCCCAGAGTTTGCCAATACGTTGAGATTTCCTGAGGCTAAAGAGGTTATTTGCGATAGTTTTCAGCAGGCCTTAAAAAAAGTGACAATTGATTCAGGGACAGCAGTCATTATTGTAACAAGAGGGCATCGTTATGATTTAGATTGCTTGCGGGTCGCGATGCATTCAAACGCCCGCTATCTTGGCATGATTGGCAGCCGCAAACGCGTACGGGAGGCTTTAGCGCTGCTGGAGGAAGAAGGAGCACCGTTAGATCTGAAAGAACGATTAAAGGCTCCTATCGGCCTTGCTATTCATGCTGAGACACCTGCAGAAATAGCGGTAAGTATTGCCGCCGAAGTTGTATCAGTTTTTCGCGGGGGATATGGCGGATCACTTAGCAAAGAGGAGGTGCGTTATGGATCAGGCCATACTAAATAGTATTTGCGAAAGTTTGTATAGGGGGGAAGGTGCTGCGCTTATTACCATTGTGGCGACGCGCGGTTCGACACCGCGTAAAGCGGGCAGCAAAATGATTTTATTTCCTGATGGCCGGACAATAGGAACAATCGGGGGCGGCTGCGGCGAAGCCGAAGTAAAGAGGCAGGCTCTACTGGCTTTTGATGAGAAAAGTTCTCGGCTATATACTGTAAACATGCTTAATGAAGCGGCGGCAGATGAGGGCATGGTCTGCGGAGGGCTTATGGAGGTATTTATTCAAATTATTTAACAGGATTTTCTAACAACTGAACAGGATATTAAAAAAAATAACAGAATTTAATGATAAAAGTTGTTGGAAATGAGGGATTTAGATGGAAAATCATATGTTAGCGGCAAACAATCTAATCCTGGCAGCCTGGAAAAGCTTTATTGCAACTGGAGAATATGATGGCGCTGATGTCCGCCAAGAGATTGCACGGTCGTGGCTGCGGTCTTTTAAAGTGGGCGTTGATCCTTACAAGACCGTGCATTATCATTCACTTGCGGCACAGTCCTTAAATAAGGTACGCTCTGCGAAAAGAGAGCTGATCAAAGTAGCCACTCCTTTTATGGAAAAGCTTTATCAGTTTGTTAAAGGCACTGATTTTGTGGTTGTATTAACAGATGAGAACGGCTATATTTTAGAAATGTTTGGTGATGAGGATGCACTGCGCAATCCTATAGCTCTCGACTTTTTTTCAGGTGCGTGCTGGAGTGAACAGGTGATGGGCACAAATGCTATTGGCACAGCGCTGTTATTAGGTGAGCCAATTCAAGTATCCGGGGCTGAGCATTTTTGTCAGAAACATCATCGGCTAACTTGTTCATCGGCGCCAATCTTTGATGCTACCGGCCAGATTACTGCCGTGCTAAATATGTCAGGCGCATCTGATAAGTCGCATTTACACACCCTTGGTATGGTTGTGGCAGCAGCTGATGCTGTTATGGGACAGCTTCGTATTCAGCAAAAGAATTACGAATTGATGCTAATTAATAATCGGCTTACTAATTTTTTTAATGCAGTGTCAGATGGGGTTATTATTGTAGATAAAGGTGAAGTGGTTGTGGAACTTAATCCTGCCGCCCAAAATATGCTGGGAAAAGCAGACAAGGTCGTAGGTATACCGGTGAAGCAATTATTTGAGTATCGGACTTCGGTCAAGCATAAAGTGCTGTCCATTCATGAAAGCTATAACGAAGTGGAAATCATGGTCTGCATGAAAAATGGTTTATGCAATTGTTTGGTATCAGGTATGCCTATTTTACAGGAGCAAGGCGCAATCATCGGCGGTATCATTATTATAAGGCCGATAAAGCAAGTGCAAAATTTAATCCAGCGCTTAAGCGGCTATTCTGCAAGTTTGCAGTTTAGCGATATCATCGGCGAGAGTTTAGAGATTCGCGAAGCCGTGCGGCTGGCAACACTCAGCGCTACTAATGCGTCTAATATTTTACTGCAGGGCGAAAGCGGCACAGGCAAAGAAATCTTTGCACAAGCCATTCACAACTTAAGTCCACAGTATACAGGGCCGTTTATTGCCTTAAACTGCGGGGCTATTCCGCGGGAACTTATCGGCAGTGAATTGTTTGGTTATGAAGAGGGTGCCTTTACCGGAGCAAGGCGCGGCGGCAAACCGGGAAAATTTGAGCTAGCTTCTGGCGGAACGTTGTTTTTGGATGAGATTGGTGATATGCCTTTAGAACAGCAGACAGCCCTCCTTCGGGTAATTCAGGAAAAAAAGGTAACACGTATTGGGGGAGACAAGATGCTGCCTGTTCAGGTTCGCCTGATTTGTGCCAGCAATAAAAATCTCGTCGAGGAGGTAGCAAAAGGAACCTTTCGGCAAGATTTATTTTATCGGCTGAATGTTATTGCTATTACTATTCCGCCATTACGTCAGCGCAAGCAGGATATATCGCTGCTGTTTAATCATTTTTTAGAAAAATTAGGAACGGATTGGGGGCGGAAGTTTTCTGCTCAGCCTCTGGTGATAGAATACTTAGCTGAATATAGCTGGCCTGGTAATGTGCGGGAACTGCAAAATGTGGTAGAACGTGCAGCAAGTCTGGCTGAAAATGGGAATATTACCGTAAAGCACTTGCCTGCCGAAATTTGTCCGCCGAATTTTAGTGCAGCCGTTCATAGTGAAGTAGTACCAAGCTTTCAGTGCCGAGAACAACGGCAAAAATTCGCCAAAGGCTTAGAGAAGGACAGGATACTTAGTTTACTCAACCAGTATGCGGGTAATGTCAGCAAGGTGGCGCGGGAACTAGGCATATCGCGCAAAACTTTATATAACAAAATGCATGCTTATGCTATTGAAAATTAAATGCTTGTGCGAGGCGGGATGAAAATGCGTATTGAAAATAGGCTGGCGGCAGTGGTGCTGGCTGGCGGGTATTCATCGCGTGCCCCTGATTTTAAGCCGCTGCTGTCATTAGGGCAGTCCACCGTAATTGAAAATACGATAGAGGTTTTTAAAAGGGCGGATATTGCTGACATCTCAGTTGTAGTAGGACATCGTGCTGAGGAGCTGCTGCCAATCCTCGTAAATAAAAAGGTGCGGCCGATTTTTAATGAATTCTTTACTAACGGCATGTATTCTTCTGTTACAGCAGGCGTGCAGTCGCTAGACGCAAAAGTACAAGGCTTTTTTCTGTTGCCGGCGGATATGCCTTTAGTAAAGAGTCATACAGTAAAGCTGCTCAGCCGGGCCTACCAAAAAGTAAAAGCTGATATTATTTATCCGGTTTTTCAAGGGGAACGGGGTCACCCGCCGCTTATTGCTAGAAGGCTGTTTCCTAGTATTTTAGCCTGGCATGAGCCGGGCGGGCTTAGAAGTTTGTTGGCGCAATATGAAAATAATGCTTATGAGGTGGAGGTAGTTGATGAAGGGATTATACTGGATTTGGATACAGCGGAAGACTATCATAATCTCTTTACCTGTTTTTCCCATAAAGAAATTCCTACGGACAAGGAGTGTGACGCTATTTTTGCCAAACTAGGTGTGGCTGAGCGGATTATTCGTCACAGCCAAATGGTGTCTCGCGTAGCTTCTAAGTTGGCACAAAGTTTAAATCAGGCAGGCTTAAAGCTGGATGTTGCCCTTGTGACAGCAGCCGGACTCCTGCATGATGTGGCTAAAGGAAAACCTAATCATGCCTGGCTTGGAGCGAAAGTTTTACGAAAATTAGGATATTTTAAAGCGGCGAGGATTGTAGCCAGCCATACTGATTTCCTTTTTGACAAAACCAGCGTAATTGATGAAACGGCAGTTGTTTATTTAGCCGATAAATTGGTTAAAGGAGAGCAGGTCATAAGTATCTCCGCGCGGTTTATGCCGTCTTTTGCCAAATATGCCGGGGATGATGAAGTGTTGCCATTTATAAAGCAGCGGTTCAAGTGTGCGCAAAGTATTGCCGCGGCTGCAGAACGGATTAGCGGCATGCGGCTTAATGATATCCTAGGCAAGATGATAGAAAGGTAGATTGTCATGAAGGAAGAAGTGATTGGGTTTACCGAAAGTGTTTGTCCGGAGTGCCTAGAGCGTATACCGGCTAAACGTATTAATATCAGCGGTAATGTATATTTGGATAAAATCTGTCCGGCGCATGGCAGTTTTCGGACGATAATCTGGCGCGGTCTTCCCGCTTATCAGGCTTGGACTGTTGGCAAACCACCGTTTGCTCTGCCGGATAGTGCTGCGCCGGTAAATAAGGGATGTCCTTTTGACTGCGGCTTATGCAAAGAGCATCGTCAGCATACCTGTTGTGTGCTGCTCGAAGTTACAAAGGCGTGCAATCTGCACTGTCCGGTTTGTTTTGCGGAGTCAGGAAATTTAGCGAAGGAGCCGGATATAAAAGAAATTGAAAAATGGTATCGTATGCTGCTAGCTAGCGGTGGACCGTATAATATCCAGTTATCAGGCGGCGAACCCACTCTGCGCGATGATTTGCCGGAAATAATTTCGCTCGGACGAGCTTTGGGGTTTACCTTTTTTCAGCTTAATACCAACGGACTACGCTTAGCTCAGGATCTTGAGTATGTAAAGCGGCTTAAACAAGCTGGGTTGAATTGTGCTTTTTTACAATTTGACGGTACTTGCGATCAAGTTTATGAGAAACTGCGCGGCAAGGCTTTATTTGATATAAAACAAAAAGCCATTCTTCATTGCAGCGAGGCCGGAGTGGGGGTGGTTTTGGTGCCTACCTTGGCGCCGGGGCTAAATATCACTGAGATTGGCGCTATTATTGAGTTCGGCATTAGTCATATGCCGGTGGTGCGCGGTGTTCATTTTCAGCCTATCAGCTATTTTGGCCGGTATCCTAAAGAGCCTCAGGATGAGAATCGTTTTACCCTGCCTGAGGTAATTCAGGAGATTATCAGGCAAACTGGCGGGCAGTTAACCATGGCTGATTTTCAGCCGCCGTCCGGGGAAAATGCACATTGTTCTTTTCATGGAAATTTTGTAGTACTGGAAAATGGGGAACTAAAACCGTGGATGAAAGAAAAAACAGGCTGTTGTCAAGGAAAAACAACGGTGAACGGGGCCAAACAGGCCCAGTCTTTTGTCGCTAAGCACTGGACGATGCCTAGATCCTTGAAAAAGATTCAGACGTCAAAGCAGGTTGATTTTATCAATGTTGATAGCTTGGATAGTTTTTTGCAGCGAGTCCAAACCCATTCATTTTCTATATCGGGTATGGCCTTTCAGGATGTTTGGAATCTTGATCTGGAACGTTTGCGGGAGTGTTTTATTCATGTAGTAAGTCCTGATAATAGGATAATTCCATTTTGTGCCTATAATTTGACGGATAAACAGGGTCAGCCGCTGTATAGGAGGTAGGGGTATGAAAAAAACGCCGCTAGAAGCGTGGATAGCTGAGCGTATTGGGGCTGAGGACACTGCTTTTTTTGCGGTGAGCCTTCAAAAATATCAATTGCAGCAGCTGCAGCAAACTATTATGTGGGCCTTTGAGCGCAGTTCTTTTTATCATAGGCTTTTTAAGGATTTCCCGGTAAAAGAATTTAGTTTAGCTGAATTTCAAAGGCTGCCCTTTACTTATGCTGAGGATATCCGTTTAAATCCCCTGCAGTTTCTTTGTGTGTCACAGGATAGTATCAGCCGGGTTGTGACCCTAGACAGTTCTGGTACTACAGGCCTGGCAAAACGCTTATATTTTACGCCAGCTGAGCAAGAAATAACTATTTCTTTTTTTCAGTATGGGATGGCCTCGCTGGTAAAGCAGGGAGAGCGTGTTATTATTTTATTTCCGGGGCAAGCTCCTGGCAGTCTCAGCAGCTTATTAGCCGAAGCTTTGGGTAGATTAGGGGTTACTGCAATATTACACGGTGCGGTTAGCAGTATCCCGCTGGCCTTGCAGAAAATAATCGCCGAACGAGTGGATTCGATTGTCGGTATGCCTTCACAGGTGCTGGCGCTTGCGCGCTATGGCGAAGCTGCGGGATTAAAGCTGAGCATAAAAAGTGTACTGCTTAGTGCGGATTATGTGCCTAAGGCTATTATTAAAGAATTAGCGCGAATATGGGGCTCTTTAGTAATTACGCATTATGGCATGACCGAGATGGGACTAGGCGGCGGTACAGAGTGTGTTATGCAAGCAGGCTATCATCTGCATGAAGCGGATTTTTATTTTGAAATTGTCAATCCCTTAACCGGGAATATTGTACCAGACGGTGAGGCAGGAGAAGTGGTTATAACCACATTAACCCGCCGGGGGATGCCGTTAATCCGCTATCGTACAGGCGATATTTCGAGCTTTTTATCTGAACCTTGTCCGTGCGGGGCTAGGTTAAAACGTCTAGCTAAAATCAAACGGCGAAAAAATAGTGAAATTTGTGTTGGCAGCGGACTTACATTTACTTTAGCAGATTTAGATGAGATAATTTTTGCGCTTCCTGGTGTAATTCATTTTTCGGCAGGGGTTGATAATACTAAAAAGGCAACACGGCTAAGGGTAATTATCAGCATGCTAAAACCAAATCAAATAGCTGTGGGCGCCGTATATCAGGCGCTGCAGAAAGTACCTGCGATAGGTGAGGCTTCAAAAAGTGAACAGCTGCTAGTAGATATTCAGCTTACAGGCGCGGCAGAAATGTGCTTGGGGACAGCTAAAAGAATGATTTTGGGGAGTTGAAAAATTTGCGTGGCACGAACACAATATATTTAATACGGCATGGAAAAATTCAAACCGTTGATGAAAAACGCCGCTATATTGGACAGATGGATGTGCCGTTAAATGATGAGGGTATCAAGGAGGCACAGCTTCTACAGCATAAGCTCGTGGAATTTCCAATGGAAGCAGTATATTGCAGTGATTTATCCCGTTCCAGGCAAACGGCGGAAATTATTGTCGGCAATCGTAGTATTCCTATTATAGAAAATATCAATTTACGTGAGATAGATGTAGGTGACTGGGAAGGCTGTACATTTGAAGATATAAAGCAGCGTTTTCCTTTGGAATTTAAAGCTCGTGGCGAAGATATTGAACATTATCCCATTCCCGGTGGGGAAAGTTTTGCAGATTTAAATAAACGAGTAATACCAGTATTTCATGAGATGCTTAATAGGGGGATAGAAAATATCTTGTTGGTCGGACATGCCGGTGTCAATCGTTTGCTTTTGTGCTATGCCTTAGGGCTGCCGCTTAATAATCTTTTTCGCCTAGCCCAGGATTATGGTTGTCTCAATTTGATTCAGTATAGTCATAAGGGATATTTGATAAAATTAATGAATGATACTTCGGCTGTAAAAGAAGAGAAAATCGGATAATATAATGAGGGGGGGACGTTTTATGTCCAAGGAAATCGCACGCATTGCAGAGCTTCACATGCAGGGCTTTCATTGCAGTCAGATTTTAGTAATATTAGGACTAGAAAGGCAAGGTAAGAAAAATCCTGATTTAGTTCGGGCTATGGCGGGACTTGCCGGAGGTCTGGGGTTTAGCGGGGGCATTTGCGGGGTGCTGACAGGCGCGGTTTGTCTTCTCGGATTATTTGCCGGGCGAGGTGAGGTTGAAGAACAGGAAAATCGTATACTAAATAATATGATACAAGAGCTGATTCGCTGGTTTGAAGAAAAGTTTGCCGGAAAATATGGCGGTACTCTTTGTCAAAATATAATTAAGGATGATCCCTGGAATCGTATGCTGAGCTGTCCTGAACTTGTTACTGAAACCTATGGCAAGGTTATGGAACTATTGGCTGAGAATGATTTTATCGTACCTGATGCTACCGAAAATGAAGAGCAGTTCTAATAAAAATATGCATACAAAAAAATAATTAGTTTATAGTGTTGACAAAATGATAAAATGCTAGTAATATTATATCTCGTCTCCTGTATATTGATTTTTGACATTAACGGTTCACATGGCGGCATAGCCAAGTGG
>JAJFUN010000114.1 GCA_021372375.1 Pelosinus sp.
GGACTTACCATGGTCTGCGTAGCATCGAACAAGGAACCAAATTTGATACCAACGATATCGCTAGATACTAATTCTTCTTCCGTGTAACCGAAGGATTCATTAGCTGCAGCTTTCATAGCGGCATTAATTTGATCTTTAGTAACGCTGCCTTTAACAACTGCTACCAAAATAGTAGTAGAACCAGTAGGAGTCGGAACACGCTGCGCCGAACCGATCAATTTGCCGTTGAGTTCAGGAATAACAAGACCAATTGCTTTAGCAGCGCCAGTGGAGTTAGGCACAATGTTTACTGCTGCAGCACGGGATCTTCTAAGGTCGCCTTTTCTCTGCGGGCCGTCAAGAGTCATCTGATCGCCAGTATAAGCATGGATTGTGGACATGATACCGCTCTGAATAGGAGCTAATTTGTTCAGCGCATCAGCCATAGGAGCCAAGCAGTTTGTAGTACAGGAAGCTGCAGAAATAACAGTGTCGCTGGCTTTCAGTACTTTGTGGTTGGTATTGAATACAACGGTCGGCAGATCGCTGCCTGCCGGAGCAGAAATAACAACTTTTTTAGCGCCTGCTTTAATATGAGCAGAAGCCTTTTCTTTGGAAGCAAAGAAACCTGTGCATTCAAGAACAACGTCTACACCAAGTTTGCCCCAAGGAAGTTCTTCCGGTTTCGCTTGTGCATAAATTTTGATTTCTTTTCCGTCAACAGTGATGGAATCTTCACCAGCGGAAACTTTGTCACAAAGTGCATATCTGCCTTGAGCTGAGTCATACTTAAGTAAGTGTGCCAGCATTTTAGGACTTGTTAAGTCATTGATTGCAACAACTTCATATCCTTCTGCACCAAACATTTGTCTAAATGCCAGACGTCCAATACGTCCAAAACCATTAATAGCTACTTTTACTGCCATTTTGTAAAATACCTCCTAAAATTTTTAAGTTTTCTGAAATTCCCCAGATTTTATTATTGACTGAATGGCTCTGGCTGCAGCTTCATCAGTAATTAGTACATCCTGACCTACTGCACTGGTAAGTGCTACAATAGCCTCAGCCTTCTTTCGGCCTCCTGCTACCGCAATGACTACTCCAATATCTGCCAAATCATCCAGGCGCAATCCTACACTATTGGTGACATACACTGGCTTACCTTGCATTGTACAATAATGTCCTAGTGCCTCGCCTACGGCGCCGCGACTTAGAATTTCATTAACAATGCTGTCATCAAGCCTGCGGCGTACTGCCATCTCGCGGGCCTGGCCGATACTGTGCACAAGTATGTCTGCCTTTCTAATCATTTCCGTCAAAATCGGCAGAGTGGTATCACTAGCCATAATGGCCTCAACTACTTCTTCGCTGACTCCTTCCGGAATATGCAGCAAACGATAATTTCCGCCAAGCTTATTGGCCATGAGCGCAGCAATGGTATTGGCCTGATACTCAACCAGCTCGCCAAGCCCGCCGCGCGCCGAAATAACCGTAGCTGTCGGCTGCGTAATATTTATAGCTTCGGCAACCCTGCACATAGTCGAACCACCACTTACCGCAATGGTCATATTATTGCCTAAATACTGTGAAAGTACACCTGCTGCAGCACGCCCAAGCTCACGCTGCGTCATGCCGTCTGCTTCACTGCTGTCGCCGGGAATAATGACAACCCGTTTTATGCCAAGCTTATGGGCCAGTTCCTGCTCCAAAGCCGTAAGACCATGGAGCAAGTGAACATATTCGGCTAAATCATCTAACAAAGCGTGTCCATCTGCTGTGACCTTCATGCCCAGCAGTGAAAATTCAATGAGACCTGCTTCTTTTAAAAAATCCACCTGTTTCCTGACAATGCGTTCACCAATCCCCAGCATACCAGCTAAAGCACGTCTGCCTAATGGACCGGCATGCCAGATATATCGAAGAATTTCATAGCGTTCTTCTACTACAGCAATGAGTTCAGGTGCAATTTTCCGATGCAGTTGTATAACCTTTTCCAAGATAATTTCTCCTTTGGGGTCAATATATGTCCCGTTGGAGCATATTATGTCCCATTGTTGCAAAAAAATTTTAAATGGTTTCATTTTGCATTGTTAAACTTTCACAATTATACTGTTTCGCTATTGGTTGACGAAATCCTGCTAACTAAAGTTATAATTTTCAATTTTTTTTACTTTTTTATTGACCATATTAAAAATTACAAATAAAGACTGTAATTTGCTGAGAAAAGCCTTAAATCACAGTCTTTATCATTTATAAATCAACGTAATCATCGAGCGATGCACCTGGCAGCATCATCGGCGTAACCAAATTTTCAGAGGCAATATTTACAACAATAACCTCCGGCTGCTTCGACTGCAAAGCTCGCCTAAAAGCCGTTTTGAATTCTGCCAAAGTATCCACATTAACACCATGTATACCAAAACTCTTTGCATACATAGTAAAGTCAACTTTGGACGGCAAAATACAGGCAGTATAGCGTTTATTATAGAAGGCATGCTGCAGCTGCCTAATCATACCCAGGCCCTGATTATTAATAATGATTGAAATAATTGGCAAGCAATTTGCCGCAATGGTGTAAAGTTCATTGCCAGTCATTTTCATGCCGCCGTCGCCGGCAAAGTGAATTACTTTTTTATCCGGCATAGCAAACTGTGCCCCCATGGCTGCCGGCAGTCCAAACCCCATGGTGCCAAGGCCCCCGGACGTAAGCCAGGTGCGCGGCTTTTCAATCTTCAAATACTGCGCGGCCCACATCTGATGCTGGCCGACATCGGTAACAAAGATAGTATCTATGCCTTTGGTCTGCTCAACAATATTTTGCATAACAAGCGGTGCGTTAAGTCTGCTCTCATCAACCTCAATTTCAAGGTCTGTCTGCCAAGCGCGAATAACCTCCCACCAGTTAGTAAAATCCTTGGCCGCTGCTCGCTCATTGAGCATAATTAATATTTTTTTCAGATCACCGGCTATGCCGATATGCGCCATAACATTTTTATCAATTTCCGCCGGATCAACATCAATATGAATCACTGTTTTCTGCGCGCCATATTGCTCTCTGTCGCCTGTAACACGATCACTAAAACGACAGCCAATTGCCAAAATGGTATCGGCATTATGGATGACGTTGTTGGCAGCTTTATGTCCATGCAGGCCCGTCATGCCCAAAAATAAAGGATGCGATCCAGGAAAACCGCCAAGTCCCATAAGCGTACTGACAACAGGCATATGTAAATGCTCGGCTAAACTTTTTATTTCATTATGTGCCTCGGCATTAATAACACCGCCGCCAATAATAATTGCCGGCTGCTCGGCCTCTTTAATTGCCTTGACCGCCTCATCTATTAAATTAATAGAGCCCGCACCTAGGTGCCACTCCCCTTCACACTGCGGCGACAGATTATAAAAATCAATTTTAGCGGTCTGCACATTGCGCGGCACATCAACAAGCACCGGCCCCGGCCGGCCAGACCTTGCGATACGAAAAGCATAACGAATGACTTCCGGCAGTTTATTTACGTCTTTTACCTGAAAATTATGTTTGGTCACAGCCATAGTCATACCCACAATATCGATTTCCTGAAAAGCATCCTGTCCGATGACATCTGTTGGCACTTGCCCAGTGATGGCCACAACCGGCACTGAATCCATATAAGCTGTTGCAAGGCCTGTAACAAGATTTGTTGCGCCAGGTCCTGAAGTTGCAATACATACGCCAACCCGGCCGCTGGCTCTGGCGTAACCGTCAGCGGCATGAGCCGCTCCCTGTTCATGTACGGTAAGCACATGACGCAGTGCCGTAGTGTCGTGAAGCGCGTCATAGAGCGGCAAAATCATACCTCCCGGATACCCAAAAACGGTATCCACGCCTTGCTCCAACAAACATTCTACTATGGCTTTTGCTCCCGACATCTTCATACGCAATGCCTCCTCGAATAACTAACTTACTACAGTATATACCATTAGACAATTATTTTACAGATATGATGCTGGCGTTTTTAAAATAGATATATAATGACGGCGCAGAGTTAAACTCTCGCCGCCATTATTATACTTACAAATTTAAAATATTTATACGTTTTTTTCTATTACATCACCAGGCCCGCCGCCGGCGGCCAGCATTTTATTGATGGCGTTTACATAAGCCTTGGCGCTTGCTTCAATAACATCTGTACTAAGCCCTCGGCCGCTAAAACTGCGTCCGTCACGCTCAACCCAGACAACTGCTTCGCCTAAGGCATCCTGGCCTGAAGTCACAGCCCTGATAGCATAATCCTTTAGATTAATTTCAAGACCAACCGCAGCTTCAATCGCCTTAAACACCGCATCAACAGGCCCGTCACCTAAGGTTGCCTGTTCAATGATACCAGTACTTGTTTCCAATTTGACAGTCGCCATGGCAACTGTCTGATTGCCGCTGACCACTTGATGATACGTCAAACGATAAGACTCAGCTGCATCAGCCTTTTCATTAATCAAGGCTTCGATGTCACGATCATAGACGGTTTGCTTACGCTCAGCCAGTTCCTTGAACCTGACAAACAAACGATTTATTATGTCGGCATCAAGATCATACCCCAGCTGTTTCAACCGTTCTTCAAAAGCCTGACGATCAGAATGCTTGCCAAGCACAATCGAGCTCCGGCTAATTCCCACCGTTTCCGGTAAAATAATCTCATATGTCAGTGAATTATTTAATACGCCCTGCTGCTGTATACTCGATTCCTGCGTAAAAGCATTGTCACCGATAATGGCCTTATGCGGCGAAACAAGTACTCCCGCCAGCGTGCTGACAAGCCGGGATGTTCGATCAATATGCTTGGTATCAATACCTGTAGCAGCCTGATAAAACTCTTTGCGTGTCCGAAGTGCCATAACAAGTTCTTCCATTGCAGTATTGCCAGCCCGTTCACCAAGGCCGTTAATGGTACACTCGACCTGAGTTGCTCCGTTTTGTACAGCAGCAAGCGAGTTGGCCACAGCTAATCCTAAATCATTATGACAGTGTACGCTAATATCAACTTTATCAATATCATGTACATTGTCATGAATGTACTTAATTAAATTGCCAAATTCATTAGGCGTTGTGAAACCAACTGTATCAGGCACATTAATTACTGTCGCTCCGGCTGCAATAGCCGCAGCATACACCTTGCATAAGAAGTCCCAATCTGAGCGGGATGCATCTGCAGCGGAAAACTCAACATCTGGCGAAAATTGTTTAGCATAACGCACCGCTTCCTTCGCCTTAAGTAGCACCTGTTCCCGGTTCAGCTTAAGCTTATATTGCATCTGAATATCACTGGTAGCAATAAAGGTGTGAATACGCGGCCGTTCGGCTTTTTTCAAAGCCGCCCAGGCAGCATCAATATCCTTGATACTGGCACTGGCAAGTCCTGCAATAATGGGTCCTTTGATGTTAGCCGCCACTTGGCTGACCGTGTCAAAATCACCAGGGGAGGCGATAGGAAAACCAGCTTCTATAACATCGACCTTGAGCTTGGCGAGCGCCCGAGCAATTTCCAGCTTTTCTCTAATTTCCAGAGAGACTCCAGGAGTTTGTTCACCATCCTGCAAGGTTGTGTCAAAAATTTTAATTAGTGATTTTTCCACACCCATCCCTCTTTCAATTATTTTTTCAGCCAGGACATCATGGCTCTCAGTTTTTTACCAACTACTTCGATTTGATGAGCCGCTTCTTTGCGACGAATAGAGGTAAATCCAGCGCGGTTGGTTTGGTTTTCAACAATCCAGTTTCTTGCAAATACGCCGTTTTGAATTTCAGAGAGTACTTTCTTCATTTCGGCACGAGTCTGTTCATTAACAATACGTTTGCCAATCATATAGTCGCCATATTCAGCGGTATCACTAATGGAATGACGCATTTTTGCCATGCCGCCTTCATTAATTAAGTCTACAATCAGTTTCATTTCATGTAAACATTCAAAATAGGCAATTTCCGGCTGATAGCCTGCTTCTACTAAAGTTTCAAAACCGGCTTTGATCAATTCAGTAACGCCGCCGCATAATACTGCCTGTTCACCAAATAAGTCGGTCTCAGTTTCTTCCTTAAAGCTGGTAGTAAGAACACCTGCTCTGGTTCCGCCAATACCTTTGGCATAAGCAAGAGCCACATCAATTGCATTACCAGAATAGTCCTGGTGTACAGCAATTAAATCAGGAACGCCTTTACCTTCTTGATACTGACGACGTACCAAATGACCAGGACCTTTTGGTGCTACCATGAATACATCAACATTTGCCGGAGGAATGATTTGATTAAAGTGAATATTAAAGCCGTGAGCAAACGCCAACGAGGCTCCCTCTTTTAAGTTTGGCGCAATTTCTTCGCGATATACTTTAGCCTGTCTTTCATCAGGAATCAAAATCATGGTAATGTCCGCTTGTTTAACAGCTTCCGCAACAGTTGCGACTTTTAAGCCAGCCTCCTGCGCTTTAGCTCTGGATTTGCTGCCTTCATACAAGCCTACGATTACATTTACGCCGCTGTCTTTCAGGTTTAAAGCATGTGCATGCCCTTGGCTGCCATAACCAATAACAGCAACCGTCTTATCCTGGATCATTTCCCATTTTGCATCTTCATCATAAAACATTTTAGTCATTTTCATCAATCTCCTCACATTTATATATTGTATTATCTCCCCGTGTCAGACCTATTAGACCTGTACGGATCATTTCCAAGAGACCAAATGGCATCAATAATTCTGCCAAAGCATTAATTTTCTCATCATCGCCATTTACTTCAAGCGTTAAAGAATTTTCCTGGATGTCTACCACATTAGCCCGAAACACTTCGGCTAATTTAAGTACTTCTGTCCTTCGTTCATTGGCTCTTACTTTTAATAACGCCAATCCTCTAGTAACAGATGAAGTATGCGATAAATTTTGTATTGCAACTACTTCTACTATTTTATCAAGCTGCTTTATTACCTGGTCAACAGTAGCCTGGTCTCCACAAACAACTGCAGTGATGCGCGAATAATCGGGATCTTGGGTGACGCCAACAGCTAGAGAGTCAATATTAAAGCCCCGCCGTGAAAACATGCTTGCCACACGAACAAGTACCCCTGGCTGATTTTGTACCAAAACCGATAAAACCTGCTTCACCTAATATCCCTCCTCATAAATATAAAGCCGCCCCTATTGACGTATCCTGTCAATAGGGGCGGTTAAACCGCGGTACCACCCTATATTTCACTTAAGGCTGTATAAACAGCTCACTGCTTAACGCGCAGCCACGCTTTGACCTACTATTATTTCAGTCAAAGAGCTCCTGGGTGAGTTATACAAACAGTGCCGCACCGGTTCACAGCGTCCACCGGCTCTCTGCAGCGGCATATACTGCCGTTTTTCCCAATCATCACATATTATATTAGGCAAAATCAACTTTTACTTAATTTTGCGCTAACATTTATTATTTTGTAACATTGTATACATTATGCCAGTACACTTGTTTTTTGTCAAGATATTTTTTGCGATTTTCTGCACCATCTCTTTAAAAAATACTTTAGCTACTGCTTTTTACAAACAGAACACCTGGCAGTCCCTCCAGTTTCTTGATGATATCTAGACTTCCTGCCTCAGGCATCAGCAAAAACTTCATGGACTGTACACTTTCTTGCGGTTCGACCTTGAGGCTTTTAATCGTAATACCGTTACCGACCAAATAGGATAAAACAGACCCCAGCTGGGCCGGCGTATTTTTCATGATAACAACCACTTCCCAGTTATTAGCATAATAATATTTCTTTTCGACACGACCTAAAAAAGTCAATGTCAAAAAGCATATGATGGTGGTTGCCAGCGCAATAACATAATAACCGCTGCCCACCGCCAGTCCAAGCCCTGCTACAACCCACAAACTCGCCGCTGTAGTAAGACCATTGACTGTGGGCCCTTCCTTGATAATACTGCCTGCCCCCAAAAAGCCAATACCGCTGACAACCTGCGCTGCAAGCCGCGCCGGATCCGCATTAGTCAGTCCCTCTACATCTCTAAACATCTGAATAGATAAAATCATAATCAAACATGAGCCCACCGAGACCAGCATATGCGTTCTTAAACCAGCCGATTTATTATGAGCCTGACGTTCATAGCCAATTACCCCACCTACTAATGCAGCCAAAATTAAGCGTCCGATAAATTCCAGTTCTAAGGCCATCCTCCCCTGCTCCTCTCGTCCCCCGTACTGTCATTATATATTATTACTATTAGTAATAATTTGACTTTTATAAATATATTGACATTTTATAATTATAAAAAAACAGGTACGCTTTTGTCAAAGGGCAGCATACCTGTTACTATTTACCGCGGCGCTTTTCTACCGTATTTAATTACATTTACATCATCAATTGTTACTAATCCTTCCTGCAGCATCTCATCAATGCAAGGCAGCAATTTAGCAATATACTCCTCACTATCAATAATTTCCACCATCATCGGCAAATCGCTTGATAAGTCCACAATACTGGCAGTATGAATCCTGCTGTTAGCGCCATACCCCACCAAGCCTCGAAACACCGTTGCACCGGCCATATCAAGTTCCTTGGCTTTCGACACAAGAGCGTAATATAAAGGTTTTCCCTTAAAGCGATCCATTTCACCGATGTAAATGCGTAATCGCTTGGCCTGACTGGTAATTTTGGGCATTACTATCCCTCCGTTTTCTGCCATATCTTTATAAATAATATTATCTCATATTTTCTTCCAAAATTAAAGTTCCTTGAGAATTTATTGGACATTATGGCTAAATAAAACGCTCTG
>JAJFUN010000115.1 GCA_021372375.1 Pelosinus sp.
GAGGAGTCTGGCATTTCTCCTGATTTTTAAACTTATGATTACATTGCCATATCGTGCGGCGATATTTGCTGGTGGAATGCCAAACCTTACTGCCATAATAGTTTCCGCATTGACCGCAGATGATTTTATTTGAAAAGCAACTTATGCTGCTGGTATAGCCGGTGGCTTTACGCTTTTCGTATTCATGTTGAACTAAACCAAAAACTTCCGGCGAAATAATGGCGGGGTGGCTGTTTTCAACATAGTATTGGGGAACCTCTCCTTCGTTGACCTTCTGCTTTTTAGTTAAGAAGTCCACCGTAAACCGCTTTTGCAGAATTGCATCCCCCTTATATTTTTCGTTGGTCAGAATACTTTGAACAGTGCTCGCTTGCCAGCGTACCTTGCCCGATGGCGTAGGTATGCCTAGATTGGTTAAGTGGGTGGCAATGCCTGATGGGGCTTTTCCCTCCAGAAATAGCTTGTAAATCAGTCGGACGACAGCCGCTTCCTTTTCAACAATTTTAGGCAAGCCGTCCTCACCCTTTTCGTAGCCTAAAAACCGTTTATACGGCAGGCTGACCTTGCCGTCAGCAAACCTCTTGCGCTGGCCCCAGGTTACATTTTCAGAAATACTGCGGCTTTCCTCTTGAGCTAAAGAGCTCATTATAGTAATAAGGAGTTCCCCCTTGCTATCCAGGGTATAAATGTTTTCCTTCTCGAAATAGACCTCCACTCCTTTGTCCTTAAGCTCCCGGACGGTGGTCAGAGTACCCACACTGTCTTTACTATAGTCCTCCGGCATAAACTGCTGGCGAAGTTCAGGATACTGCGCTAGTAGCCCCAGAGCAATCATGTTATGGGTTTTACCTCCACCCATGGACTGGGTGAGTTTAACAATACCGGTAGTCGATTGGCCAGCAAATCTTCTGAAGGCTTCTCGAAAAAGAACTCGCATACCATCGGTTGTGTAGTTTTCCACGAAAAAGCCCTGAGGATTAATCCGGTTGTCGGTCAAGTCTGTTAAATCAAGTACAATGTCTCGTAGCGAGCGGTCAAATACAGATTTTCTTGCTTTACATAGCTGGCCAATCTTTTGCATCTTGTTCAGCCCTTTCTTCAAATATTCATTTTATTTTAAGTCATTTATAAACGTAATTATCTCCTTTCGTGGTTCTCTACTGCCGTTAATCATAGACTCAATAATTCCTACAGTTTTCAAAACTGTTTCAATGCTTATATCAGGAATACTGTCGTTATCGCGAAGATAACCGCTTAAGTATTCTGCTGACGGATTTTTTATTCCCATTCGTTCACAAACTAGCCAACATGCACTTTCAGCTTCAAATTCCTTTTGATTCAACTTCAGATCCTGTCGATTCTCCCACCCTTTCCATTTAGGGTCAGGGGTACCGAGATGACCGCAATATATATGTCCCAATTCATGAAGAATAGTGGCAAACCTGGTTTCTATGGGGTGTGTTTTGTTGACTACCATGTTATATAGAATTTTTACCCATATTTCTTTCTTTCTACGAACGATTTTCTCTTCTTGTTTACTGGCGTCGATTTCCACAAAACCAGCACTTGATGTTCCATATTCAGCTTCACTGCATAAAATCCCATCACTTTTAAGACTGTTTATCAACTGCTTGTAATCACTCTCTGGTACTTTGCCATCAACTTTAAATGGATTGATTAACTCTTCAGGGAAGGTATCTGCTCCATATGTATCACCCAATTCAAAAACAAACGCCACCGGTCCAAAAGGACGCAATATTACCAGGGGTCGTGCCCCTGGCTTAATGTTTCGTTTGAACCTTCGAGCCCACTCGGCTGCTGAAGCAACGAATTCACTACCCGGCTTTTGTATATGGATTAGCATTGCATTGTATGGAGCAATATGCGGAAACTTCCTCACAAATTTTAATAACTCTTTAAACTCTGTACTTTTCCGATAAGTTCCTATTTCAATAAAGAGTTTGTCCAACTCTGGAATGCTCTTGTTTTTCACACCTAACACCTTCTAGAATTATTTAGATTATATATACAGTTTTCAAAAATCCTCCAAATCAATGGCAGTCTCCACTTTCAACATCTTGGCAACAAATATGTATTTATGTAGACTAACTTCAATATTATTTTCCATATTCCTGCAAATAAAAGGTATTTGGCTATAATACCAAATATATGTACATAATCATAACTGAGCTTCAATTTATAATCTGATAATTCTAATAGAATAATTTAGAATTAAATTGCACAGTTTAATATTAAAGGCATTGCGATGCAGTGTTCTTTCCAAACAGAATAATAAGGGGGCTTATATTATGAGCGTGCTTACCTTGATACTTTTTTTGTCACTACTCTTAGCGATAATCAAGGAAATCAGGGTAGCTATCACTTTTGAAATTTCCTTGCGAAAGTGATACCTGCTTACTAATGTCTGATAAAAAAGACATTAGTTACAGCAGATAATCGTAATATAAATATAACTCCTTAAAAAAGCATCAGAATAATTTTGATGCTTTTTTTGTTTTGCCTAAAAATTGTAACTATAGTTCATAATTTAGCCATCTATCCGCTCTCAAGATAGCATTTCCCATTAATTGGTTGATTGCTAACACCATAAAAATGTCATTAAGCCGCATTAATGCAGATACGGTAAATTAGAGTAAGTTTAACCTAACCAAGCACATGTATATAGTCAAGACTTTCGCCAAAAGGTGCACACACCTGACAAAAATGCACCGGGGGTGTGCATCATTACGCGAAAAGGGGGTCGAAAATGTTGCCTGAAGCATCCCTAAAAAACCCCATAAACAGCAAAAAGCCCAGCAATACTGGGCTTTTCATTGTATCAAAGATTAAGTTTTTAAATGGTCGGAGTGACTGGACTTGAACCAGCGGCCTCTACGTCCCCAACGTAGCGCTCATACCAAACTGAGCTACACCCCGACGCAAAGAATATTGTATTATAGAAGCCTCTATTAGTCAAGGGTGACCTTTAATTGCTGCT
>JAJFUN010000116.1 GCA_021372375.1 Pelosinus sp.
AATATTAAAATTATGCCAAATGGCAGTGTAAAGCCCAGTGAAGTCCTAGAAGCCTTTATTACCGCTTATGAACTCCCGATGGATGCCGCTGCGGCAGTCATCCATCGCAGTGGACTGTTTATCGAAGAAAATACGAAATTAACGCCGCTAGAAGCTCGGCAATAAAGCTTACCCCAAGCCTATAGAAAGGAGGTAGCCTATGACTAAAAAAATTATCGTAAGTACAATTGCCGAAGAATCGCGCATGGCGCTGTTAGAAGATGAAAGACTTGCGGAGTTGATCGTAGAACGCACTGATTCTGATCATATTGTCGGCAATATCTATAAAGGAAAAATACGCAATGTACTGCCTGGTATGCAGGCAGCCTTTATTGATATCGGCCGCGAAAAAAACGCCTTTTTGTACATTGGTGATATGGAAGCCAAAAGCCAAACTCAGCATAGCGGCAAGCAATCGCTGACAGTAGGACAGGATATTGTAATACAGATTGTCAAAGACGCATTAGGGGTAAAGGGTCCGCGGGCAACTACGCACATCACCCTACCCGGCAGATATGTTGTGCTTATGCCGACGGTTGATTATATCGGCATTTCCCGGAGAATTGGCAGTGATACTGAAAAACACAGACTTAAAGAGTTAGCCGAAAAAATTTGTCCACCGGGAATGGGCATGATTGTCCGTACCGTAGCGGAAGGAAAAAGTGAAGAAGCTTTACGTAAAGACATTGAATACTTAGCCAATTTGTGGAGTTCCTTACTTGCGAGGGCCAAGCGTTCAAGTGCACCTGCCGCATTATATCGCGATGTTGATTTAGTAATCCGTATTGTCAGGGATTACTTAACGCCTGATGTCACTGAACTGATTATAGATAATCATGACGCCTTTCATCGTGCTGCTGATTTACTAAACTTTATGTCACCAGAATTACTGACATGTCTTAAGTTATACGAACAAAGGGAAGATGTTTTTTCATTTTATAAGCTGACCGAGGAAGTGGAAAAGCTTGGAGAGCGCCAGGTTTGGCTGAAATCCGGCGGTTATCTGGTCATTGATAAAACCGAAGCGCTGACGGTAATTGATGTCAATACCGGACGGTTTATCGGCCAAACAAGTCTGGCTGAAACCGTATTTCAGACCAATCTGGAGGCGGCAGCCGAAATCGCCAGGCAAATCCGTTTACGTGATATTGGCGGCATTATTATTATTGATTTTATCGATATGGAGCAAGAACACCATAAACAGGCTGTGTTAGACAGTCTGGAAACCCATTTTAAAAAGGATCGTACCAAGACTCATGTAATAGGCCTTACCGGACTTGGCCTGGTTGAAATGACCCGCAAAAAAGCACGGCAAAATCTTGAGACTACACTTTATGCTGAGTGTCCCTGCTGTAAAGGCCGCGGACATATAGAGTCCCCGGAAACGATATGCCTAAAAATAAAACGCGAAATTAGAAAAAAATGCGCCCAGCACCGTATTGCCGAGAGTTTAATTATACAGGTTCATCCCAGAGTCGCTGATATACTGAAAAAGGATTTAGTAAAACTTGGTGAGGAAGTATCCCGCACATTACTGCTCGAAGCTGTGCCCACAATGCACGATGAGGCCTTTTGCATTATTCACCAAAAAGAGTAGCTCATACGGATTTTTGACTTAATAGCAATTTTATAGTAAAATAGATATATGCCGAATCCATTATGGTACGGGGGACCCAATAAATAAATAGGGGTGAATCCGCAAAAATGCGGAGGGGTTATTTCTCTAGTCCTTCTCTTTAGCCCAACCCGACAGCTAACTCCGGAGGCTGATGAAAAGAGAGGTGGTTCTATGAAGAGAATCTTACTCATTATAGCACTGTTTACGGCGATGCTGTCAGTTAGTGCTATAGCTTACGCTGCGCCAGGGGACAAGCCCTTGAAAGCTGGTATGCGCGGCGAAGACGTACAGGTACTCCAAAGATTATTGACTGATGCTGGTTTTTATGATGGTGATATTGACGGAATTTTCGGCAATATCACGGCAAGTGCAGTAAAGGATTTTCAAAGTATGAACAATCTACCAGCAGATGGGGTTGCAGGAAATCAGACTTTTCTGTATCTACAGCGCTCTGGTACCGCATCAAGCAGGTATAGCAGATCACTTATCATGAGTGCTTCTGCCTATAGCTCAGAAGACCCTGGTAATTCTAATGTTACTTCAAGCGGCAATCTACTCCGCAAGGGTTTGGTCGCGGTTGATCCCGATGTTATTCCTCTAGGAACACGATTATATATACAAGGTTATGGTTATGCCCTTGCCGATGATACAGGAGGCGCGATCAAAGGAAATCGATTAGATCTTGCCTTTGATACCCATTATGAAGCAATACAGTTTGGAGTCAGGAAAGTTAAGGTCTACATATTAGACTAGCAGGCGAAAAGCCTGCTTTTTTTTATAAGCTAAGAAAGTATAACATTTCGGATTAATAATCTATGTTTTGCTTTTTCACTGTAGCTGAAACGTTACTTACTTTTTTGTTATTTTAAAAACGCAAGCGTTTTATTTATCTTTCAGCCAAAGAATATAAATGCTGTCCTATCACATACTATGGATGAATATATCGCAAAGGGGATTTCAGTTTGGATAGTTCAGTTAATCTTATTGCGCTGGGACTGGCGCTGGCTTCAGGCATCTTTATGGCAGTACAAGGATCATTAAATGCAGTACTCAGCAAATACATTGGCCTGATTGAAACCACCTTTCTGGTGCATGCAATCGGCACCGTTATATTAATGATTGTCCTGTTTGTGCTCAAGATGGGTAAGGGCAGTCTAGCTAGTTATGCCCAGGCTCCGTGGTATGCCTATCTCGGTGGAGTTATCAGTGTGCTGATTATTTACCTGGTTGCAGCCAGCATCCCTCAGGTAGGCATGGCTAACGCCACCACCGCTATTATTGTCGGACAAGTTCTTACCGCCCTTCTCATCGATTATTTCGGCGGCTTCGGCCTCACAAAATCAATCATTTCCTGGTGTGACTTTCTTGGTCTTATGCTCTTGGCCGCAGGAGCGTACTTGCTGCTAAAATAATGTCAAGTCAGAAGACGGTGCGGTCACTGCGACGCTCCTTAGTTATCCCTATAATAGGAGCCCAATGTCATCAGGCTATGCTTACACAAACTCCCAAAAATAATTTTATCGTTTTAATGTAGGGGCAATCCCTCTGTGGTTGCCCGCGTAGAGGCACGCTAACAAGAAGAAACTAATCTGTGGTACTGAGAAAAAACAAACTTATAAGCGATGCCTTTCTTTATACCACAGAAAATTATTCATAATAGATCGTTT
>JAJFUN010000039.1 GCA_021372375.1 Pelosinus sp.
CAGTCATTTGATCCGGATAAAAAGCGGTATCTGCTAATAACTGCTGTACGTGTTTGATTTTTGCGTCAGGTGCTGCATCTTTTCTAAAGTTCGCAGCACCAGCTGTTGTAGTGCATAAAAGAAAGTTAATTGTAACTAGTAAAATAATCAAAATCGGCTTGTGTCTGTGCATTTGCTATTTCCTCCACTACAGGCAGCTTGTAGTAGCCCGTCTAGATTCCTGCAAATATTGTATCATAATAAGTAAGAAAGGAAATAGCACTATTTTTGATTTGCTAAATATTTTTGTCAAGCGCTATACTCTTAAGTAATGTACAAGTCATGTAATAAAAATGGGTTGTCGCACTTAAACATAGAAAAGCTGTCGCATTAATAGCGCCAGCTTTTCCATTAAGCGGGACAGCTTCATTTAGTTAACTTAGTGAAGACTGGTCTTTCGTAGAATCAGGTTCAGTTTTTTGCAGGGCATCTGGGGGTAAATCAGCAGCAATATCCAGGAAAGTAGTAACTATTTGGGCATCAGGCACACTGGAAAAGAGGCCGTTAATCAATCTTTTCATAGTATACCTCCTCGTATAGTAATAAATATGGCAACTAGTAATAGTATTTGCCGTTCTTTATAAAATATCCAGCTAAATATTGCCTATACAAAAATTATTTACAAATCTGCAAACAGCGGCAGGAGTTTTCATATAAAAATAGAAATTCAACAACTTGATTAAATTTGGAGGGCTATTGTGTTTATTTGGAATAACTTTTATAAAAATATACAGCAAGATATAAAGCTGTTGCTTTATATGTTAGGCGTTTTTTGTCTATTTCGGGTTAGCTTTATTGTGTTAATGAAGTCGTATATTAGTGCAGCCGCTACAATGAACGATTATGGGATGGCGCTCTACTATGGTCTCCGGATTAGCCTCAAAAGTGCAGGTTTGATGGTGCTTACTTCTTTTATTTTGTGTACTTTATGCTGTTCTTTGCTGCATGGCTGCGTAAAAAGCCAAAAGCTAAAAAGGCTGAGATTTATTTTAGGAACCATCTATGTTTTTGTTTTGAGTGTGCTTTTTTATGCTAGAATTCCTTATTATGAACAATTTCATATGGCTTTTAATCAATTGCTATTTAATACCTTTAAAGACGATACCACTGCTTTATTTTATACCTTGGTGCAGCAATATGATTTACCCATTAGGTTGCTTATGGCCACTGTTACCACTTGGGCTTTAAGCAAACTTTTAAAAATTTGGCTTGCTACTAGAACCTATCATGTGCCTCGCTTTACTAAAGCGTATCAAAATATTGCTTTTCGTGTCGGCATGTTGATCGCTATCTATTATTTTTCCATCTTTTTGCGGTTTGGCGGGGCTATGTCGTACGGCTATAACGTAGATTGGGAAAATGCAGGAATAACTAAAGACGAGCTTTTAAATGAAGCCATTTTAGATGATGTACAGGCCTTATATCGGGCTTATGCGCTGCACGAACGACTGGTTAATTCCACTGGACTTGCTTTGAACCCCGATAAAATTACCGAATATGCTGAGAATGTTGCCGGAAGGGAAGTGGGTTCGGCTACTATTGATGATTATATGGAGAGAACGGCAGATGGTCCGCTTATTCCGAGGCCTAAACATGTTTTTTTAATTGTCAGCGAGAGCTATGCCAATTGGCCGCTTTTGCCAGAGTACAAGGATTTGAATCTGGCCAACGGCATGAAGAGTATAATTGCCAAGCCGAATGCCGCATATGTAAAAACCTTTTTGCCCAATGGTATGGCTACTATTGCCGGAGTAATGGGCGTTGTCACAGGGCTTGCTGAAGTCAATTTGTATGCCAACTATTTACCAGAGTCTTATAAAGAGCCTTATGCTACGGCCTTAGCACCGCAATTTGAAAAACTTGGTTATCACACAGATTTTTGGTATGCCGGGCCTGCTTCGTGGGAGCGAATTCAGGACTTTACTTTAGCGCAGGGCTTTGATGAGTTTCACGGAATTGGCGATTTTAAAGATATCGAAAGCAATATTTGGGGCTGTGATGATAAATATTTGTATCGGGCGGTTGCTGAGAATATAAAAAATCAGCCAGGGCTGCATATGATTTTGAATACCGCTAATCATTCGCCGTATAGTGTTGATTTACAGCGTGAAGGATTTGACGAAAGCATTGTGACTGGAGGCTTGCCGGATAGTCAAAAAAATGATAAGGAACTCATAAAAAAGCTGGGACATCATTGGTATGCCGATAAGACGATGACCGATTTTATCAATTCGATGCAGGCAAAATATCCGGACAGCTTATTTGTGGTTGTTGCCGATCACGCCGATCGGTTAAATATTGAAGCCAGTCCGCGCATGTATGAGCGATATGGGATTCCTTTTATTATATATGGGAAGGGTGTTACTAAAAATATCTTTCCTGAGGATGCGGCAGGCAGTCATATTAATATTACCGCTACTTTGCTGGAAATGATTGCGCCGAAAGGGTTTACTTATTATTCATTAGGCGAAAGTTTAACACGGGGCAGCTCTTTAGGGATGAATTATAATTTCTGGATTAATTCAGGGTTTATTGGCAGAACCGACAGTAATGTGGTTGAGGCGCTGCAGAAAGAAAATGATACTGGGGACAAACCAAGCTATGAGGATGTTAAAGATGAGATTGAATCGCTCAGGGCTGTTTCCTGGTGGCGTGAAAAGTACGGCAAGATAATGAAAAAAGGTTCAGAAGCTGTGGATTAGGCTTCTGAACCTTTTTTGCTTAAGAGCAAAAATATAATATGGCAATCACTAGGGCTAGATAGAGTATTACGGTATATAATATAGGTTTATCATGGAGTAGTATCTTTTCTGGGGCGCCGCCCTTTTTTTCAATATGAATCAGATATAAGTAGCGGAACATGCCATAGATAACAAGGGGAATGGTACACATCATTTCCACCGGTTTTCCTGAAGTGAAAGTATACAGGGCATAGCTCATAATGGTAGCTGTTGTTACAATACTTGTCAGCTGATCTAAGAGCGGCAGCGAATAACGGCGGAGAACTTTACGATGTGATTCTCCTTTATCTTCCAGCATGAATACTTCATTGCGCCGTTTACCAATAGCCAGAAAGAGGGAAAGGAGTAATGTACACAGGATAAACCAGGGAGTAACAGGTACATGAATAGCAATACCGCCGCCAATGGCCCTGAGGACAAAACCTGCGGCAATGATCATTACATCAAGGATAACAATATGCTTTAGATACAGAGAGTAGGCAATGTTTATGGCAAAGTAAATGAGCAGTAAATAAGCAAAAAACGGGTTTATGCAAAAGGCACTGCCTGTTGTAAGCAGGAATAAAAGAGAGCCGGCAATTATCGCTGTAGGCAGATTTAGTTGGCCGGAGGCTATAGGCCGTTTGCATTTTTCCGGATGTACTTTATCGCGTTCCCGATCCATAAAATCATTTAAAACATAAACACAGCCTGACATAAGGCAAAAAAGCGCAAAAGCAAGAAAAGCGATGCCAATTTGCGGCAAGGTAATAATATTTATTGAAAAAATGGCAGCCGCAAGGACAATCAGGTTTTTGGTCCATTGTTTCGGACGTAAACATTGAATAAAAGGTCTGATCTGACTACTTAAGGTAGTAGATTTCAGTAAAGAATTTGGCTGTTTTAAAGCGTTACCAGCTTCGGTATCTAGCATTTTTCACCTCTGTTTGTCATAAGTAAAGAACGTATAATTATATACTATTATACCACAACTAACTTGCGTGATGGTTAGTATTTTATGACTTTTCCAAATTTTGATAGTTTTTAGTATACAATATAATTATTTTTTTGGGAAAAAATGCATATAATAGACTGTTATTTTTTTGACAAAGGGATTATAATACTATTTGAAATAAATATCATTTGTTTCAAATAGTATTATAATTCTCGAAAAAGTAATAAATTGTAATTTTGGACTTTGAGGAGTGAATTAAAATGAATGCTATATCAAGTAAAATTTTAGAAAAAAAAGTAATCATTCGTTTAAATGATCGTACTTGCGATACCCCTGAAGAATTATTATCA
Source organism: Pelosinus sp. (assembly GCA_021372375.1). Taxonomy (GTDB): domain Bacteria; phylum Bacillota; class Negativicutes; order Propionisporales; family Propionisporaceae; genus JAJFUN01. The sequence continues at coordinate 4,065 of JAJFUN010000039.1, forward strand.
AGTGAACTGTTTACGAGAATTTTAAAAATGGCAATTGCCGAGCTAACAAGACGTAATTCTATCTTATTAGATATATTCGAGAACAGGGATAATATCACGGAACAAGATATTAAATTATTGGTAGATACTTTTTTATATGCCTATAAAATGCCGATAAATTTAATATCACAGGTTGTTAAGGGTTCTGATCATTTTGCTAGTGATCCTGAACTTTTAAATGATTTTATACAATTTTTATATAATTATTGGCGTAATTTTGAAAGATTTATTGTTTGTTACTCTGAAGAAGGGGAAGATCTGGAAAAACGTCCTTATCGGACTTTTCATGCCACCATTGAAAAGCTTAATCATTTAGTAAGAAGAGTTTATCGTGATTTGCAGTGCAATATTTCGCATCATCCCAAAGTATATCGGCAAGTTGTGGCTGGCGCTGAAATGGCAGCCATTAGTGTAAGCAAGGCCTTTCCTTTTAAAGGAGAAATGTATCAAAAATTAAATGAAGTTCCTTTAATTCGCCAGATATGTGCATATCCACCGCTGGTTTTAGATCCCCCGATGAATAAACGGACCGGTAAGTTTGAACGGGTGGAAGAGAATCCAATGGAACTTGTGGATATTAATCCGGATGAATGGCTGTGTTATCCTGCTAAAGTCGGGCCACTAGTTATTAATGTGTACTTCCATGAAAAGTTTTTTGATCTTGGCTTCTCCTTATGTAATTTGTTTGAGATTGCTGATGATGAAGAATTAAATAAACGGCCGGATGCAATCTATTTATTTGGTGTTCCCGGTCATGAACTTGACGGATTAGCCAAGCTGCCTACCGTGTTTTATGATGATTTGGAAAATGATATGTTTGTAGGGGCAATACCTAATGAGGATAGATTTGGCTACTTTGGATATTTGAAAAAAATGGTATTGACTTTGCATAATATTCGTCGGATGAAGGAAGGCAGTATGCCGTTCCATGGTGCCATGGCACGTATTGTGCTGAAAGGCAATAAAGCAGCTAATATTCTGATTATGGGAGATAGCGGCGCCGGGAAATCGGAAACCTTAGAAGCGTTCCGTGTGCTTGGGGCAGATTATATTCAGGATATTAGCGTGGTCGCTGATGATATGGGGTCACTTGCCATTAACGACAAGGGTGAAGTAATGGCCTACGGCACGGAAATTGGGGCGTATGTTCGTTTGGATGATTTGAATCCAGGCTATGCATTTGGTCAGCTTGACCGAGCTATTTTGATGAATCCTAGCCAAAAAAATGCCCGGACTATTTTGCCGGTAACCAATCTGCGAAATATTACCAAAGGACATAAGGTTGATTTTGTACTTTATTGCAATAATTTTGAGCAAATTGATGAAGATCATCCGATTATCGGGCAATTTAAAACACCCGAGCAAGCTATTGAAGTATTCCGCTCAGGTGCGGTTATGAGCAAAGGTACTACCACTTCTACTGGACTAATTCATACATATTTTGCCAATGTATTTGGTCCTGCACAATATCGTGAAGTACACGAGGAGATTGTTACAAAATTCTTTGCTAATTTCTTTGAAAATAAGGTATTTGTTGGTCAAATGCGGACACGCCTTAGTATGGCTGGCTGTGAAAGAAAAGGACCGGAAGAAGCAGCTAAAGAATTGCTCAATATGATTCAAAATAGCAATTAAAATAATTAATTAAAGAGCTATTGGCGATAAGCCAATAGCTCTTTAATTTCTATTAATATCGTATTTAATTAAAAATACAATGGCTAAAAGGGGGATATTAAGCCATAGGGTCAAGCTGGTACTATAATACAGGAGATAGAGCGGTCCAAGTAATAGACTAAGGGGAATAAACAAGTTACACCAGGGAGCAAGAATATCCCGAACACTTTCTCTGTTCATAGCGAAAACC
>JAJFUN010000140.1 GCA_021372375.1 Pelosinus sp.
TTTGGCTCTGGCGCTGGGCCAAGATTATTTAAGGTGTGCAGAATTCTATAGGAAGTACGGGTTACAAGGGTTCGACCGTCTTCGCCCATGCCGCCGATTGCTTCGGTAACCCATAAGGGGTCGCCAGCAAATAGTTCGTTATAGTCAGGCGTTCTGAGGTGGCGGGCCAGACGCAGCTTGATGACTAATTGATCGATAAGTTCCTGAGCTGTTGCTTCAGTCAAGAGGCCTGCAGCCAAATCACGCTCAATGTAGATATCTAGAAAAGTAGATACGCGGCCAAGTGACATAGCTGCGCCGTTTTGGTCCTTGATTGAGGCTAAGTAGCCGAAATATACCCATTGCACAGCCTCTTTGGCAGTTGCGGCCGGCACGGTAACGTCAAAACCATGCGCTTTAGCCATGGAGGCAATATCGTTTAAAGCTGTAATTTGTTTATCTAGTTCTTCACGGGTGCGAATAGTTTCTTCAAGCATGTCCTCAGCAGCCAGCCTTTTTAAGTCAGCTTTTTTTTCTTCGATAAGTTTATTGATTCCATATAAAGCGATACGGCGGTAATCACCGATAATGCGGCCGCGGCCATAGGCGTCAGGGAGACCCGTAATAATGCCTACTTTACGAGCCAGGCGCATCTGGGGTGTATAGAGTTTAAAGACAGCCGTGTTATGGGTAACCGCATGCTGGTGATAAATATTACTGATTTCTTCATCTAGTTTATAGCCATATGCTTCGCAGGCCTGTTCAGCCATCCGCACGCCACCGTTAACTATAACACTGCGTTTTAGCGGTGCTGTTGTCTGCAGGCCAAAAATAACTTCTAAATCTTTGTCAATGTAGCCTGGTTGATGTGAGGTAATTGTTGATACAGTATGGGCATCAACATCAAGCACCCCATTTTTTTGCCGTTCTGCTTTTAATAGCTCGCTGCATTTTTGCCACAGTGCCCGGCTCTTGTCGGTAGGGTCTGCTAAGAAGTCAGCATCGCCGGTATAGGGGGTATAATTTTTTTGAATAAAATTGCGAACGTCAATCTCCTTCGTCCAATTGCCTGTAGTAAATTCTTTGCTCTTCATTGTGATAGCCTCCTCAAAATTTGTTGGCTGCCCAATGTAGTTAGTGTTTACTTTTTTATAAAACAAAAACCACCTGGACAAGAAATTTTATCTCGCCCAGGCGGTCGGCATTTTCTCTGAATACAGTCCACGTGGTAATCTCCACTTCCGCCAGTCCTGTATTCGCATTTATTAGATTATGAACTCATTATATGGGATGAAAAGTAGATAGTCAATAGTATTTTTTATTATAGTATAGCTGATTTTGTGGTCAGCCGCCTAAATCATATGAATTTTAAAGTAGGTAGTTCCCTGAATTTTTCTTGACATTTCAATTTGAAAGCAGTAGCCTATAATTAGTTAGCACATATGAACTAATTATAGGCTATTACTTTGGAGGAAGCTGCATACATGGAAGAGTTAATTGTTCGCTATATTAGTATACTATCTGATGCTATGCGTCAATCAATGCAGAAATATAAAGAAGAGGCTGGTAATAGTGAACTTTTTAGTTTGACCATAACCCAGTGGCATTACATTCATGCTATAAATGAACTTACGGGTCCGACATTAACCGATTTGGTAGCTCGGTTTCGCGTGCAGAAATCTACGGTGACAGCGGCGGTAAATCGTTTGGTTGACCGTAAGTTTGTGTATAAGCTTCAGTCGGAGCAGGATCTAAGGGTGTATCATTTATATTTGACGGACCAAGGTAAAAAGCTTTTAGAAATTGAAAACCAAAGTTATTATTATTTTGCAAAGCAAATGACAGCCTGCCTTACTGATTTTGAAAAACAGGTATTGACGCAATTACTAAATAAGGTAAGTCAGAAAATCTAAATTATTTTTTATTTAAATAGTTAGTTTGATAAAACTAATCTATAGATTAAGAAAAGGAGCGGGTATCGATGAATAAATTTCAAAAAGGTATTATTAGTATACTTGTGCTAGGTATTTTAAGTGGAGCGGCTTATCTCTATTTATATAGTTCGGAAGTGAACAGCTACAAAAACATTGTTGCAGCATTAGCAATAAACGATGTTGATTTAGCAAAGGTGAAAGACGGCACGTACCAAGGCAGCTGTGATGCCCGATTTGTCGCTGCAGATGTCAGCGTTACAGTGAAAAATCATAAAATAACGGCTATTACGCTCATAAGACACAAGCATGACAAAGGTCAAAGAGCGGAGGTTATGCCGCAAATGGTACTAAAGGCTCAATCCTTAAAGGTTGACACAATTTCCGGCGCCACAAACAGCAGCAAAGTGATTTTAAAGGCCATAGAAACGGCTTTAGAAAGCAGCAAACAGTATTGAATTGCAAACTATTAATGACGGCGATATAATAAAGACAAAATTCTTTTATTTATAGGAGGCTTCTGTGAATCTAGATGTAGCTTTTTTGCCCAAGGAGATAAGCCATAGGGATATTTCGGATACAGTTTGTATTGTACTGGATATATTTCGTGCTACTACCAGCATGGTAACCGCATTTTCCCATGGGTGTAAAACAATTATTCCGGTAGAATCGATAGAGGATGCTCACAAGGTTGGTCAGCAGCATGAACAGGCCTTATTTGCCGGCGAGAGAAAATCTATAAAAATCGAAGGTTTTGACTTTGGAAATTCGCCTTTCGATTTTTCCCGCGATAAAGTTTTAAGTCAGACAATTATTATGACGACAACTAACGGCACGATTGCGGTGAAGGCGGCTGAACAGGCATATTGCACTTTAATTGGTGCGTTTATTAATGCCGAGGCCGTCGCAAGGCAGGCACAGCTGTTTGGTAAGGATATTCTTATTGTTTGTGCTGGCACGGAAGGAAAATTTTCTCTCGAAGATGCTTTATGCGCCGGGTATTTGATAGAGCTTTTAGCAAAAGGACAGGATATTGAGCGTACAGATGCTGCTACGGGCGCACTTTTAATGTATACAGCGGCAAGGCAAAACCTATTTGCTGCTGCGAAGACTAGCAGGAATGGCCAGCGCTTAGTAGAATTGAAGCGGGTGAACGAGATAGAGTATTGTGTGCGGCAAAATATTATAGCTATTGTGCCAGAGTATCGGGACAAGCAAATCGAACTATATTAAAGATTGTAATTACAGCATCGCTGCCTATTGGTCAAACTATTCAAGTGATTTAGCCTCATCTTGTAATTTAAATTCCAGTATGCTATAATACGCTTACATACTAGGTTTTCCAAGAAATGAGCAGGGAGCGTGGTCTTATGATGGTGACCGCCGAATTCTTTTGGGGAATGTTTCAAAGTACAGGTTCTGTTTGTTGGTATTTGCTGTATAAACGATTAAAGCTGCAATAGAAATGCAGAGTTTTTTGCGATGATGAAGAGAGTATGTTTGGAGAGGTTTCTACAGGGAAGATTCGTCATGGATTGAGAGCGAATCGGAAACGCCAGGCAGAAGTTCGCTTCGGAGTATTTGTGCTGAAGAAGTGGTTGTTTCGGGCACTTTGTGTAGGCCAAACGTTTTCCGCGTTAAGGATATTGAGTTGTAAGTAGGGTGGTACCGTGAAAGCAAGACTTTCGCCCCTTGTGGGGTGGGAGTCTTTTTATTTTTATATATTTTTACATAGGAGGTTCTTATGGAACAGCAATTGAATGATCTTCGTCAAACAGCCATGGCTGAATTACAAGATGCCAGTGATATGGAAAAATTAACTGAAATCCGTGTCAAATACCTTGGTAAAAAAGGCAGCCTGACAAGCCTGTTAAAAGGCTTAGGTAGTCTTAGCCCTGAAGAAAGACCGCGTGTGGGGCAGCTCGTAAATGTGGTGCGTGCTGCTATGGAAGAAGCTTTGACAGCAAAAACAGAAGCAATAAAAGAGGCGGCCTTAGAAAAACGGCTGGCTTCTGAAAAAATTGATGTTACACTTCCGGGCAGAAAAGCCGCGATAGGGCATAAGCATCCTGTTACCCTTACCATGAACCGTATCAAAGAAATCTTTATGCGGATGGGTTTTAGCATTGAAGAGGGCCCGGAAATTGAGCAGGATTACTTTAATTTCGAAGCAATGAACCTGCCAAAAGATCATCCTGCACGGGATATGCAGGATTCCTTCTATATTACCGAGGAGTTTTTACTAAGAACCCATACCTCACCTGTACAGGCTCGCACTATGCAAAAAACAGAGCCTAATCAGCCTATTCGTATTATTTCGCCAGGCAAGGTTTTTCGCCGCGATTATGACGCCACCCATTCGCCGATGTTTCATCAGGTAGAGGGCTTGGTTGTTGATAAAAACGTTAGTTTTTCCGATCTAAAGGGTACTTTAGAAATGTTTGTTCATGAAATGTTTGGCGATAACGTCGGTGTACGGCTTCGTCCAAGTTTTTTCCCGTTTACAGAACCCAGTGCGGAAGTGGATATTTCTTGTGTAATGTGCCACGGTCAAGGCTGCCGGGTATGCTCAGGAACAGGCTGGCTTGAAATACTCGGCTCCGGCATGGTTCACCCGCATGTGCTGGAGATGAGTGGCTATGATCCGAATAAGGTCAGCGGTTTTGCCTTTGGTATGGGCGTCGAACGGATTGCCATGCTGGTATATGGCATTGATGATTTACGGCTGTTTTACGAAAATGATTTGCGGTTTTTACGGCAATTTTAACGGGGGGATTTTAGTATGCGTGCATCGATAAAGTGGTTAAAAGAGTATGTGGATTTTCAGGAAGAGCCTGAGGTATTGGCGGAAAAGCTGACAAGAGCTGGCATACCTGTCGAAGGAATTACGTATTTAGGCGAAAATATAGAAAATGTTGTAACAGGGAAAATTGTAGGGATTGAACCACATCCCAATGCGGATAAGCTCAGAATTTGCAAGCTTAATACAGGCAAAGAAGAACTTATTATTGTTACAGGCGCGGCAAACGTCCGCGAAGGGCATATTGTGCCTGTGGCCTTGGTAGGGGCAAAACTCCCGAATGGCATGAAAATTAAAGAAAGTAAACTTAGAGGCGAGATGTCTTATGGTATGTTATGCTCAGCGGCTGAACTGAATATTGATAGTAAACTAGTGCCGCCTGAATGTAGAAATGGTATTTACCTCTTGCCGACTGATACTCCGCTCGGCGTTGATATCAAACCAGTACTTGGTCTTGATGATGTTGTTTTGGAATTTGAATTGACAGCAAATCGAGCTGACTGCTTTAGTGTACTTGGCCTTGCCCGGGAAATTGCTGTACTTACCGGGGGCAGCGTCAAAAAAAATATGCTCAACTTGCGCGAAGCTGGCACGGAAAAGGCCGGGAGCCTTGCTTCCATCGTTATTGAAGATCAGGCGCTTTGTCCGCGCTTTGCCGCGCGTGTGCTTAAAAATATCAAAGTAGGTCCTTCGCCGGATTGGATGAAACGATATTTAGAAGCTGCCGGCATGCGTTCGATAAATAATATTGTTGACGTTACTAATTTTGTTATGCTGGAAATGGGGCAGCCCATGCATGCATATGATTACAATTTAGTTTCCAAACATAAGCTGATTGTACGTAAAGCGAGGCAGGGCGAACGTTTGACAACCCTTGATGATGTTAAACGGGAACTTACCGATGAGATGATTGTTATTGCCGACGAAGTGCAGGCGATAGGTATTGCCGGAGTAATGGGCGGCCTTGCAACTGAAGTTACTGACAGTACGCAAAACGTTCTCTTGGAGGCTGCTTCCTTCCATAGCGCCAGAATTCGCAGGACATCAAGGGCGCTTGGCCTTCGCTCGGAAGCGTCAGGTCGTTTTGAACGCGGCGTGGATATTGTGAATATTACTAAAGCGCTTGACAGGGCGGCTAAACTTCTCGAAGATATGGGGGCCTGCACGGTATGCCCCGGCGTGATTGACGAATATCCGGGCATGGTGCTGCCACAGCAGATTACCTTTACAGCAGCTGAAATCAATGCTTATTTGGGTACAGAAATCAGCAAGCAGGAAATGATTAATATCCTGCGTAGTCTGGAATTTGAACTGGATACGACAGATGCCGAAAAAATTATGGTTACCGTGCCGACTTGGCGGGCGGGTGATGTCAGCCGTATGGCGGATATCTCGGAAGAAATTGCCAGAATTCATGGCTATGACAACATTTCTTCCACCATGCCGCAGGGCAACACTTTACGCGGCCGACAAAGTTATATGCAGACAATTACAGATAAGGTCAAAGATACACTTGCCGGTGTCGGGTTTGACGAGATAATCAGCTATAGCTTTACGCATCCTGCTACGCTGGATAAACTTAATATTCCCGCTGACAGTAAAGAGCGGTCAGCTATTGAAGTGCTAAATCCGATTACGGATGATTTCCCGCTGCTTAGAACCAACTTGCTCGGCGGGGTACTGGAAACCATTAACCGCAATCTGTCCCGGAAAAATGAGGATTTGAAAATTTATGAAATCGGCAGAGTGTATCTTCCTGAGTCTTTGCCGCTCAAAGAACTGCCGGAAGAACGCTTGCTCTTATGCGGCGCATTGTTTGGCCGGAGACAGGAAATGAGCTGGAATACAGGAAGAGAGACTGTTGATTTTTATGATGCCAAAGGGGCGGTAGAAAACATTCTGGAGGGACTTGGAGTTTCTGATTATCAGGTAGCTAGAGGCGAGCATCATGCTATGCATCCCGGCAAAACAGCTGTTATCACCAAAGGTGAGGCAGTACTTGCGACAATCGGCGAAGTTCATCCTAAAGTACTCAGTGCTTTTGATATTAATCGCAAGGTTTATGTCTTTGAACTGGATATGGAGGTGCTGGCCAAAGAAGCTCAGCTTATCGGCACGTATCAGGCCCTTCCTAAATTCCCAGCTATGACGCGTGATTTGGCGCTGATTTTACCTGATACTAAAGATGCTTTAGCGGTTATGCAGGCCATTAAAAGCAAGGCCGGGGCGCTCTTAAGTGAAGTAAGGCTGTTTGATGTCTATACAGGCGGCCAAATTCCTGAAGGCTTCAAGAGCTTGGCATTTTCCTTGGTATTTCGCTCTCATGAGCGGACGCTGACCGATGAAGAAGTAGATGCCGCCAATAAAAAAGTGCTGGCACATTTAGAAAAGACCTTTGAAGCTAAACTGCGCTAACTCTATATTGTCTTTTAACTATAATAAATAAGCGTAACTAGAAACGGCAGTTTGTGTATAACACAAACTGCCGTTTAATATAAGATACGGATTAATTTATATCTTTATTTAGGAATAGCGGCGGCGATTTTTTGCAGGATTGGTCGCCAATACTGGGTATCACTATCCGCACATATATAACTGAATATTTTTAGGCCATCTGTTGCTGGAATAAGTATCATATCCATATTTACGACTATACCAGAAGTAGGCTTTGCCATTTTTAACGTGGCGCTAGTATATTCTTTCCCATTAAGTACAACTGTTCTTCTTTCACTTGTCAAAAAACTTTCATCTTTGCTAAACTTTTCTTCTATCATTTTGTTTAGAAGAGCGTCCGTTTTTGTTTTATCATTAAATGCAGGATTATTGCTGTTGGCATTGAGTGGCAGTAGCAGGGCTCCGTGCCATATAGCTCCGTCCTTTACTATAAAACTATAGACAGGCTCTCCTTTCTTATTCTGGCTTTCTGTTACAGTGATATCTTGTCCCAATTCTACTTCGCCCACCCCCGATATGGCCACTGGAGTGGCTTCAACTGGCAGACAGAAGAATAATGTTAGACAGAAAATTAGTATTGTCTTACGCACAATATCACTCCTTAAAATAAAATATCTATTATTGAAATGATTTTACCATTAATTGCTAATAAGCACAAGAAGATTACATTCATAATCTTTTTATTTACAAGCTTTAGATTTTTTCTATATCTAAACGAAAAGCATTATGTTCAGGTATTGTCATAAATAAATCTACCGGGCATGATAAATCTTTTATAAGTTCACGCAGCTCAGCTAAATCTTTATCTGCCATCTTACAGCCGGCAATAATGCCAGTCAAATAGGCCGGGGGATAATTGAATTCTCCGTAATCTTCTACAATGAAGGCCCGATATTCTTGTTCATACTTCCAGGCTTCATATTTTGTGAGAAAAAAGTTTGTAAAATTAGTACTGTCACTGTAAAAATCCATTTTAGGACGTGTTTTGGCGTAGGTTACAATTTGCGGGGTAACGGAGATATTGGCTTTACGCTGGATGTTATTCCAGTTCGGTGAAGGATTAATAATGTTTTTATTATCCGGGAAGTCAAAAGATAGGCATAGGCCGCTGTGTTTATCAGCATAATGCGCCCACATTACGAGGTTTTGGGGATCGGTGGTGAAACAGCATACGCCGATATTATTTCTGACATTTTGTATAATAGCAGCAGAGAGATCGTCGGAAACGGAGATTTTTTTTGTTTTTTGCGCAGCAGGGAAAACATCAAACGGGTCATTTAATAGCTCCGGCTTTTGAAAATATAGTATGGAATTTTTTAGGTTAGCCTTTATGTGTTTATTACTATTCCACGGGCAGTATTTATATAATCGCAAAGTTTTCACCTTCTCACAGGAATACTGTCATTTTATTATCGGCGTACTTGCAGGAATTATCCGGCGGGAAGTCGAATGTAAATAAAATCTATTATTAATAGAAAAAGAATAACATAAATCAGGTGGATAACCGCTATGAGTGAAAAAAAATCAAAGGTTACAGTAGAAATATTTGGTGAAAAGTATGCGCTTAAAGGCGATGCAGATGCCGAGCGCATTTTAAGAGTAGCCGAATTGATCGATCATCGCATGAAAATGGTCGCTAGGGGAAATCCAGGTTTATCACCTGCTAAAGTATCGGTGTTAGCGGCCCTGAATTTGGCAGATGAATATTTGCGGCTTGAACAGGACTATCAGCAGTTAATGGAGATGCTGAAAGATTAAAAATAAATTCTTCTATGATTTATTGCTGGTATTTTAAAAATGTGTAGCGTTTTATTTGCTATCTCAGAAAGTATAACATTTCGGGTTAATCATCTATAGTTTGTTTTTAGAAATTAGTCGAAAAATTACTTACTTTCCTGTAGTTTTAAAAACGCAAGCGTTTTATTTAGGTATAAGGCTCTTTTTGCTTGTGAATAATACAGGTGAAAGGAGTGAAGAGATGTTTGATATAAATAATTTTGGACATATTTTATTACATATTGTACTCTTATCCGGGGCGGCCTTGCTTGTTGTGCGCTTGATGGGGAATCGCACAGTAGGGCAGCTATCCCCGTTTGACTTTGTCATTATGGTCGGTATTGGGGATATAATTATTACCGCATCTATGGATAGAAATCAGTCGCTGTTAAGCGGCGTCGGAGCTTTAGTTGCGTTGCTTATTTTGCAGCAGTTACTTGGTTATTTATCGCTTAAAAGTTTAAGAATGCGCAAATGGTTTGAAGGAACGCCGGTTACGCTTATACAAAATGGACAGATAATACGGGAAAACTTTGTGAAAACGCACTTCAACTACGATGATTTGCGTCAGGAACTGCATCGACAAGGGATGGATATGAATGATTTGCCAAGCATAAAACTAGCCAGGCTTGAGAGTTGCGGGATGTTTTCTATCATAAAACATCCTGAATATGATCCATTAACCAAAAAAGAGTTTGAAAACTATCTGCAAGAGTTATATAATAATCCATTGAGTCCTTTAGGTGAAAAAATTGCGAAACTCGAGCAACTGAGCAGCGACGTGGAGTATCTGGTAAAACAGATGAAAAACAGCAGCGGGAAGGCAATACCCAATATGGAAGGTACGTTGCTGCAGCAAAGTACACAAGAATATCACTAAAAGGAAGGGAGTCCCTTCCTTCTTTTACTATATCAGAGAGTATAACATTTCGGGCTAATCATCTATAGTTTGTTTTTATAGATTAGCCGAAAAACTACTTACTTTCCTGTAGTAAAAAAACGCGAGCGTTTTATTTATCTAATGGCGGTGTTGGCAGTGCATGTTCTATTAGTGTTTATTGATGGTCTAGGTCTAGGGGAAAACGATGCCGAGAAAAATCCGTTAGTGCGGTTTCCTACGCCTTTTTTGCACAGGATTTTTGGTGAGTCGCTTACGAAGAACTTAGGCAAAGTTCAGACAAATACAGTTTGCATGATATCGACAGATGCCTCATTAGGCGTAGCGGGACTGCCGCAAAGCGCCACAGGGCAGACTGCGCTGTTTACCGGGATGAATGCTCCGGCCTTTATGGAGCACCATGTACATGCATTTCCTGGTCCTAAGCTTACCGGAATGATTAAAGAACATGGATTGATGAAAGAGCTCAGCTGTCAGGGCTATAAAGTGACCTCAGCCAATATGTATACTCCTGATTATATGGAATTAGTAGCGCGGCGCAAACGTCGTCATTCCGCAAGTACGCTGCTCATTCTCACGGCAGGATTGCAGCTTCGGTCAGTAGCGGAAATGCAAAATGGGCACGCGGTTTATCAGGATATTACCAATGAAATGCTGCCTGCTTTTGGTGTAGAAAATATACCGGTAATTCCGCCTGGTTTGGCCGGACAGCGTTTGGTTTCTATCGCGCAAGAATATCATTTTACATTATTTGAATACTTTCAGACAGACCGGGTTGGTCATAAGCAAAATTGGGCTGCCGCCGAAAAGATGGTTGGTGTATTGGATGAATTCTTAGGCGCTATCTATAATGCTCGGACGGAGGACATGCTGGTGATAGTCACCAGCGATCACGGCAATTTTGAAGATTTCAGTGTTAAGACTCATACACATAACAAAGTTCCGGCATTGCTCTTTGGTAAAGAGGGTTATGCTATAGCTGATTCAATACAAGATTTAACGCATATAAAACCGGCAATTTTAAGCGTTTTAAAGGGGATGAGGTAATGACAGAACTACTAGCACCAGTTGGCAGTCAAGAAGCGCTGATCGCTGCCGTAGAAAGCGGCGCTGATGCCTTATATATGGCGGGAAAGTCCTTTGGCGCGCGCGCGTATGCGCCAAATTTTGATGAGGAAGAATTAGCGGCAGCCGTGCGGTTTGCTCATTTGCGGAGTGTTTCGGTCTATATAACAGTAAATACATTAATTGACGATAGTGAAATACCAGCACTTATTTCGTATTTAGAGTATTTATATAAAATTGGGGTTGATGCTATCCTGGTGCAGGATGTGGGGGTAGCTGAGCTGGCGCAGCAGGTTGTGCCGGATTTGCCGCTGCATGCCAGCACGCAAATGACAATATATAACTTGGCGGGCGTAGAATTTTTGCAAAAACTAGGTTTTACGCGGGTGGTTTTAGCCCGCGAAGTTTCTCTAGCGGATATAAAATACATTTGTCAAAATACTGATGTAGAAATTGAGGTATTTATGCATGGCGCCCTCTGTGTATGCTATTCCGGGCAGTGCCTAATGAGCAGTATGATCGGGGGTCGCAGCGGCAATCGTGGCCGCTGCGCGCAGCCTTGCCGTTTGCCGTATACTCTTGTGGACAATAAGGGGCAGGATGTACTTGATGGCAAGGATGCCGGAGAATATCTTTTAAGTCCGCGCGATTTAAATACGTTAGAACTTTTGCCTGAGCTCATTGACGCTGGCGTGACTTCCTTTAAAATTGAAGGCAGGATGAAGCGGCCGGAATATGTGGCAGTTGTTGTGGATA
>JAJFUN010000148.1 GCA_021372375.1 Pelosinus sp.
GCGCGCCGGCTTTTTTTACAATTTCGGCTGCTTCGAATAATTGTTCTCTGCTTTCAACAGCACAAGGTCCTGCCATGACAACCAAATGTTCGCCGCCGATTTTAACGCCGCCGACATCGACTACACTGTCTTCCTGTTTGAAATCACGACCTACCAGTTTATAACTTTCAGTAACAGATACTGTTTTTTCCACCCCGGACATGGCCTCAACAGGTAAATCAGCAATTAGCTTTTTATCACCAATTACACCAATTATAGTACGCACCGTTCCTTCGGATAAATGTACCCGCAAACCTGCGTCAGTAAGTTTTTTCACCACTTTATCTAGTTCTTGTTGTGTTGCCTGTGGACTCATTACAATAATCATTACATAACCTCCATTTAATATAAGTTTGTGCAAAATAAAAAGATCCCATCCCCTAATCAGGGACGAGATCTAAATTCCCGTGGTACCACCCTGCTTGCTATCAGCAAGCCGCTTTATTCAGGTACAAGATAATCTGATACCCTAGCCTATGTTAACGGTGGCCTCCGGCGCAGCCTACTAAAGTTATTTCCCTTTCGGCCTGCTACTCACAAGTGTATTTCAGTTAGCTCATTCGCTGCGTCGCACCACCCCACAGCTCTCTGGACAATGAAGCTGACTTACTTCTCCTGCTCATCGTATTTACTAATTCTGCTAAACAAATTATACTCAATGCATTTACCAATGTCAAGGAAAAAATATATTCTTTAAGTACAAGACACCGTTTTCCCCTTCATCATAGCCACAGCTTGTTCAAGTACCGGCAAAATTTCGTCTAAACACTCCTTGATTCCTTTGGGACTGCCTGGCAAATTAATAACCAAACTAGACCCACGAATGCCGGTAACAGCCCGCATAAGCATGGCCTGCGGTGCTTTGGCTGCAAGTCTATAGCGCATAGCTTCAGCAATACCCGGTACCTGTCGGTCAATAACCGCCAGCGTAGCCTCAGGAGTTACATCGCGCGGTCTGAATCCTGTGCCACCTGTCGTAAAAATAATATCCACCAGAAATTCATCGGCCATTTCTGTGATTGCCGCACTTATAAGCGGCCGTTCATCAGGTACAATCATAGTATGTTTAATGTGTGCAGCATATTTCATAACCGCGGCGATCGTCCGTCCGCTGGCATCTTCTCTTTCCCCGCACCAAACTTGGTCTGATGCTGTAATGATGCCAATACTATATCCGATCACTAAATCACCTCAATGCTTTCCACAAAATCAAAAACCGATTGAAAGCACGCTACATACAATTGATAATCCGGTTAAAAAAGCACGGATAAATTGCGGCTTTATGCTGTCATTGCCGGGTAAAATTCCACATGATCTCCATCTGTCAATTGATAATCCTTCTTACTTTTTATGCCATTGACCTTAATCATATAAATTTCGGTTTGTTCAATTTCCAGTTCCTCTAATAAATCTTGTACGGTAATATCTTCTGGAACATCTACCGCCAATACCCCTGTATTGCTGGACGGCGCATAACGACCAAGCTCTTCATGCAGCCTTACATCGATTACCATAAAAACACTCCCTATATTATCAAATAATGTAAGTATTCCTAAATTAGCCTTCTCCTAAACAGACAAAAGCTCAGGATAATATTCTATTTTTATTATATTTTTACAGTACA
>JAJFUN010000160.1 GCA_021372375.1 Pelosinus sp.
AACCGCAATCATCATGACACCGGCAAACCTGCTTTTGAGGTCTACACCAAAAGCGATGATTATTCCCATAACAATTGGGACCATACAGGATACACGGGCGGTTGTACTTGGGACAAAGAAGCTTAGGGTAAAGCCTACCAAAATAACGCCAGCCAGAACCCGATTGGTTTTAGCACCAATCTTTGATAAAACAAAGAGGGCGATGCGTTTATCTAGGCCTGTCTGCATCATGGCTGCCGCCAGGAAGAGCGCCCCGCCGACCAGGGCTAAGGCGGTATTGCTAAAGCCGCCTAACGCCATGGTTAGTGCATCGTTCGTGCCAATAAGTTTGCCTGGCTTGGTGAGACTAGGCGCCGTACCCAGTAGCAGCGCCATCAAGGACATGATGACAGCAGCGCTCGCAGGATAGGAGATACAGTCAGTCATCCAGACAATAACCGAAAATACCAAAATGGCCAGCATGCGGTGTCCGGCGGATGGCAGATCAGCAGGTGTGGGCAGGGCAAGTAAGGCCAGTAAAATGAGAAATCCTAAAACAAGACCGTGACGTTTGAAAAAGTTCATAGTGAATGCTCCTTTCGACAATAGGTAATTTTGCATATTTATACTGTGTTTGACAAGAGAAGATAGATTCCTGCTGATTTTTGGTTACAAAAATATATATACAAAATACAAAAAACTTGTATATATATACACTGTATAACGCATTAAAGTTTGGCGCAGGGCTCTTAGCACGGGGCCTTAAAACCAGAAGTTCCGTGGTTTATCCTGTGCCCCGGGCCATGAGCCCTGCGCTAATTTAAAATGTTTAATGCGGTATATAGGTTAGTATTGCCAGAACATATCCTGGATGGCAGTTAAATCGGTAGTCTTGGTTAAGGCCAGCATGAGTAAGATGCGGGCTTTTTGCGGGCTTAGGGTATCGCCGGCAATAAAATGGTAGTCATCATCGTTAATGGCGCCGTTGCGCAGCACAATGCCGTTTGGCACGCGGGTGCTGCGGACGATGATTATTCCCTGCTTCTGCAGGGCACGAAGTGTAGTTTTTACGGCCTTTGGCATATTGCCGCTGCCAAGGCCGGCATAAATAAGGCCGCGCACGCCAGCTTGCTCTGCAACATAGGCTAGCATACCTGTATCATGAACATAGCCGTACAAAATGTCTACCTTGGGAAACTCAGTAATATTTTCTAAGGAAAATTCTGTCATATAGGTGTGCTTGCGGATCGGCGCACGGTAAAAATGTGGCTGCCCGTCAATGATATAGCCAAGATAGCCAAGTTCAGGCGCTTTAAAGGTATCAGGCAGGGCAGTATTTGTTTTAGTGACATCACGGCTGGCGTTAATAGTATCATTTAAGGTTACCAATACACCTTTGCCTGCTGCCGCCGGATGGGCGGCCAAGATTACGCCGTTATAAAGATTCATGGGGCCGTCACAGCTGATGGCTGTGGTGGGACGCATGGCGCCAACTAAAACGACTGGTTTAGAACTTTTAACCACTAAATTAAGAAAATAAGCTGTTTCTTCCAGTGTATCGGTGCCGTGCGTTATGACAATGCCATCTACCTCAGGTTGTCTTAAAAGTTCATTGATGCGGTGTGCCATAGCCAGCCAAAGTTCAAAGGTCATATCAGCACTGTCAATTTGGGCAATTTGTTCGCTGGTAATTTGGAGAGTGTCCGCTAAGGAGCCAATTTCCTGCAGCAGTTCATTAATGGAGACTACAGCCGATTGATATGCGGCTGTATGGGCTTTCGAACTGGCTTTGCCGGCAATGGTACCGCCAGTTGCTAAAATGACGATATGTTTCATGATAAAATCCTTTCCGCTAATGTTATATTCATCATACCATATTTGCGTGTATTAATAAATTTTCTGTCATGGCTATTGTCGGCGAGTTGATAAATCTTGGCAATGCTGTGGTTTTTCATATATAATAGAAGCTATTGTAAGATTATATTGGAGGAATTTATGAATACTGCAAAGTTTTTAGGGGAGCAAAAAATATCATCCTTATTATGGAAGTTTTCTTTGCCGGCAGTTACCGGCATGGTAGTAAGCTCATTATATAATGTTGTAGACAGTATTTTTGTCGGGCAGGGTGTCGGTGATATTGCACTAACGGCAGTGACGATAGCTTTTCCGATTATGATAGTGCTCATGGCAGTCGGGATGCTTGTCGGCATTGGTGCAGCGACAATGGTTTCTCTTTATTTGGGGGAGAATAACAAAGCCGCCGCTGAAATGGTTTTAGGTAATGCGCTGACCATGATGATTGTTTTTGTGCTGACGACAACAGGGGCAGCCCTATGGTACTTAGATTCTATACTAGTAAATTGGCTAGGGGTAACACCTGAGGTATTACCTTATGCCAGGGACTTTACTGCGATTATTTTAGGCGGCAGTGTATTTTTACATGTGGGTTTTGGTCTTAATAATGTAATTCGGGCGCAGGGTGATCCGCGTACCGCACTCGCCACTCAGCTCATCGCTGCGGTCATTAATGTTGTCTTTAATTATCTCTTGATTTTTGTTATTCCGCTGGGCATTAAGGGGGCTGCTATTGCCACCATTTTAGCGCAGGCGTTTGCGGCAGTGTGGGTTATATACTACTTCTCTAATGGTGCAAGTTTACTGCAATTCAAAAAACATAGTCTTGTGCTAAAATGGCCTATTGTTAAAGGCATTGTTAAAATTGGCCTGGCACCTTTTTTTATGCAAATTGGCGCAAGTGCGGTCATGGTTGTGCTCAATCTTAGAATTATGGAATATGGCGGTGTAGCGGCAGTTGCCGCCTTTGGGATTATTAACCGGATTATGATGCTTGTGATGATGCCTGCGGCCGGTATCAGTCAGGGCGCCCAGCCGATTATTGGCTATAATTATGGCGCCAAACAATATGGCCGTGTCCTAAGTACCTTAAATCGGGCAATTGTGATTTCAACTTCTATCTGCTTAGTCGGCTTCTTTTTTGTACAATTATTCCCTCGAGCTATTGTGCTGATGTTTAACAATCAGTCCCAATTGGTTGAGTATGGGACGCAGGGCATCCGAATATTTTTGCTGGCCGTACCGGTTATTGGTTTTCAAATTATTGGCGCCAATTACTTTCAGGCTATTGGCAAAGCCTATTATTCTATACTCTTTAACCTGCTGCGTCAGGTTATTGTGTTGATACCGCTGGTGTTTATTCTGTCGCATTATTTCGGACTAATAGGTATTTGGGCCGCCGGTCCGATTTCAGACGCAGCCTCTGCGCTTCTGACAGGTATATGTTTGTATGGAGATGTAAAGCAGCTAAAAAAGGATATACATGCATCAAACAGCTGTCCTGCTGCTGGGAAGTAAACCAGGCTTAGGCTGATGTGAAAAAATTTCTCATCTAGTCAAAGAAATTATGCTAAAATACTTTCAAGGGTGCGTTGCACTTGCGAAAGTATTTTTTATTGAAGTTATATGAAAGGTTGCTGATTCTCTTGAAGCTTCATTCTACAGCATTACAGCACTATGAGTCAGTTGTTGCCCTGCGGCGGCATTTTCACATGTTTCCAGAACTGAGCAGACAGGAGTTTAGGACGCAGCAGCGGGTTTTGGCGGAGCTTAAAGTATTAGGAATAACGGGCAAGGTCATTGCCGGGACAGGCGTAATCGCCGAGTTAAAAGGTGCATTTCCTGGTAAGACAATTGCCATTCGGGCCGATATGGATGCGCTTAAGCTGCAGGATGAATGCGGTAAAGCGTATCAGTCACAGAATGCCGGAGTTTGTCATGCCTGTGGGCATGACGGGCATGTTGCCATGCTGCTTGGTGTGGCCAAGATATTAGTAGATTTGCAGGCCGAACTTTATGGAAGTATCCGTTTTTTGTTTCAGCCGGGCGAAGAGGACTTTCCGGGCGGCGCCAAAGAGATGCTTGATGACGGGGCGGTTGACGGAGTGGACGCGATTATTGGCGCACATTTATGGCAAACGGTTGAGGCAGGAACTATAGGGGTATCCTATGACCGTTTGATGGCCTCGCCAGATG
>JAJFUN010000178.1 GCA_021372375.1 Pelosinus sp.
TATCAATACCTCAAGCTGGTCAGGGTTATAGCCGAGTGCCGAAACAGCTGCCTTCATACGAGGGATATAACCATGATGGTCAGCGCCCCAGATATTAATCAGCGTTTCAAAGCCGCGCTCAAATTTATTCTTGTGATAGGCAATATCTGCGGCCAGATATGTGGGTACGCCGTTATCACGAATAACCACCCGGTCTTTATCATCGCCGCAGGCAGTGGAACGCAGCCATAAGGCGCCTTTTTCCTCAAACATATGACCCTTTTCTTTGAAAACACGGCATACTTCATCAATAGCCTTACTTTGATGAAGGATCCTTTCGCTAAACCACACGTCAAAATTAACATTAAAAGCGGCCAAATCTTCCTTTAAAGCGGCTAGTTTTTCAGTAAGCGCCAATTCCTTAAAGACGGAAAGACGCTCCGCTGACGTCATTTTTAGATATTTGTCCCCGTCATGATCAATAATCCGCTGCGCAGTCTCAATAATATCATGGCCATGATAACCATCCTCTGGAAACGCTGCAGTCTGCCCTAATAATTCCAAATAGCGGGCCTCGACCGATGCAGCCAGATTATTAATTTGATTGCCGGCATCATTAATATAAAACTCAGTACTGACATTATAGCCTGCAGCTCGTAAAAGATTAGCAAGTGCGCTGCCAACTGCCGCCCCGCGGCCATGTCCGACATGGAGCGGGCCTGTAGGATTGGCGCTGACAAACTCAACCTGCACCTTTTTTCCTTTACCGGCTGCGGTATTGCCATACTGCTCGCCCTTTGCGAGTATTTCGGCAAGCATATTATACAGCCAATCAGGTTTCAAATAAAAATTGATAAAACCAGGTCCGGCAATAACTGCCTTTTCCAGCCAGTCTTCCTTTAACCTGGCCACAATAGCCTCAGCAATGAGACGCGGGTTCTTTTTAGCGCTTCGCGCCATTTGCATAGCAAAATTGGTGGCGTAATCACCAAATTCCTTTTGGGGCGGCACTTCCAGCATAATTGACGGCAGCTTGTCCGCCTGAAAAACGCCTTCAGTTATGGCAGCCTCGGCTGCTTTCTGTATTGAAGCCTGTAATAGTTCTCTTATATCCACGTTCCTGTTCCTCCCGTACCGTAATCGTCAGACTGTTGGCGCTTTGCCACTGACCATCTATTTCCAGATCATAGCGAATATCAATCGTACCCACCGTGCCCTGTGCTTCACTAAAAAAAACATCCAGTTTGTTGGTCATGACTCCCATTTTAATTACGCCATATGGCGTAATATATGTACTCAGGCTTTTTTCGCCTACCTTAAACTCCTGTTTCTGCTCAATACCGCCCATACGCACCAAAGCCACCCGCTCAGGGTAAACCTTTAATGCTGTTGTAGTCTTTTCAAGCCCCGAAACAGCGGATTCATGATAAATAATATACTCTACACCATTCTTTTGCCAATAACGGGCGGTTGTCGTTAGCTCAATGCAATTTTCTTCGCCATCGGCATCCGTTTGCGTACCTGTGACCGTGACAAGTACATTATTTTCGTTCTTTTGCTCTATCATTTCACTCTTCCCCTATTAGACACATGAATATATTATATCCTAATATGCGCCCCTTGCCAATTTAATAATTAAATTTTTTAGGAAAGGCTGTTGAATACTGCTATTCCCGCCCCCTTATAAACGCCGTAGCGCCGTATGAGTTCATCAGAACTCGCTACGGCGCCTTGTCAGGATAAGGTGTTTGCACTGCCTTTCCCTTATTATTTTATTCACCTTTACCCCAAAAATGCATGTCCCCTTATGGCCACAATGTTTTTATTTCGACACCATTATAATAATGCTTGATAATTGCTTCTGCACCCCAGCCTTGCTGCGCATATGTATATGCTCCCCATTGGCACATGCCTATGCCGCTGCCCCAGCCAAGGCCCTTAAATAGAAAGGAATCCCCAGTATACGTCATTTCCGTAATCAGTGTTGAACGAAAACGGTCATAGCCCATGGCTTTACGGAAATCTGCACCAAACATTTTTTTATTGCCTGCGCCAATATACAATATACGTCCGGATGGGCCTTTTTCTAGTATGGTAATATCAGCGGGATTCCCACTATACCCAATGACCCCCGCCACTTCAGCAGCTGGAACCTTTAACTGCCACGCCTGTTCTTTAGGCGGTGCATTTTGAAAGCAAGTATCTGGAACGGGCTGGAGATAAGGAGCTTCGCCCATAATTTCCTTGGGAAACCCTTCGTCTTTGGCAGCTGATA
This sequence comes from Pelosinus sp., assembly GCA_021372375.1. Lineage (GTDB taxonomy): Bacteria > Bacillota > Negativicutes > Propionisporales > Propionisporaceae > JAJFUN01. Next base: position 2,255 of record JAJFUN010000178.1, read on the forward strand.
TTTGTCCGTCACAAGAACTATAAATAGCATTGATTAAGCTATCACCGTACAACAAAGCTTGTCCCCTCGTACTCTTGATTGCCTGCCGTACCGCAGCATTGACTTTTTGCGGCGCATAAGCCTGCAGTTCTTCTTTGGCTGTACTAACATCGGCATTGTGCAGTTTTTTTATGATGCCTGCCTGAATGGCGTGCAGCGTTAGCGTACGAGATACAATTGCCTGCGCCGCAAGTGCCTGACTTGGCCAGTGTGGTTCCATTTCCTGTGCAACCACACCTTCCAAATACTTTTCGAGCGGCATATTAGCAGCATATCCCTTATCGGCCAGCCAAACTGAAATTTCCGGTTCCTGCTGATACTTTTCTACCGGAAACCTCCCCTCGCCAGCAAGCGACTGTAAAGGCTCCTTAGGAGTCTCTTGTTCAGGCGGAGCCGTCGGCATAGGCTTAGAGGCAGGAGGCTTGAGGGCTATATAGAATCCCGTAGTCAGAACTAAAATGATAACAGCAGCCAGTGTGAATTTTTTGTGTTTTGTCTTCAATTCTCCCACCTCGGTTATTAGTATGACCCAAATATGCCATACTATCCAGCCTAAATAAGTCATTTAAGTCACGGCATTTTTCTTCTGGGCAAATACGATATCTGGCTGCCCGTCTCAGCTTCCTTCTTTTCGATTTCGTTATATTTTTGCTTAAATCTAGTCACATTGCCGGCAATGGTACGCAGCGTTTTAATAAAAATATCAATTTCCCCATAGTTGTTATACATACCAAGACTCAACCGCACAAGGCCCGGAAAGGGCAGTTCAGGATGCTTTTGATAATAGTGCAAATCCTTTTCCGTAAGCCCCAAGAGCTTTTCAACATAGGGATGGGCGCAAAAGAGGCCACTGCGTACCGCAATTCCCGCTTCATATGCCAGCATCTTAGCCAGCTCTGCATGATGAATTTCCGGCAACACAAAAGAAATTATACCAATCCGCTCCTCACCTTTGGCCGCACAGCGATATATCTCAAGCTCATCAATTGCCTCCAGCTGCCTAAACATATAATCAAACAGCATTTTTTCGTGCTCATAAATAGCCTGCATACTAATTTGCTCCAGCTTCTTTATAGCCGCGACAAGCGCTACAACCCCCATCGCGTTCGATGTTCCTGCTTCTTCTTTGTATGGGGCGGTATCCCACTCCACAAACTGATGGGAAACTAAATTTACCGCGCCGCCGCCTTTATAAATGGGCTCCTTGCCGGCAAATGTCTCCTTAGGGGCAATTAATATTCCAATGCCAAACGGCGCATACATTTTATGGGCAGAAAACACCAGATAATCAATATGTTCTTCACTCTCATACGGTTTCATATTTATGGGAAAATGAGGAACAAGCTGCGCCCCATCGACGAGCAGTTTGACCCCATATTTATGCACCACTCGGGCAATCTCATAGATAGGATTTACGTAGCCTGTGACATTGGACGCGCCTGTTACGGCAACTAGCTCTACATTGCCCCGATATTTTTCCAGTTTATCCTCTAAATCAGTCAGGGACAATCTGCCGCAGTCGTCCACCTTGATATAATCTATCTTAAATATGTCACGCCAGGGCAAGTCATTGGCCAAATGCTCCATACAGGTAGACAGCACAACCTTTTTCTTGGCATCCTGCAGCAAAGCATACGAAAGCAAATTGATGGCCTCAGTGGTATTTTTGGTATAGATGAGAACATCACGCTTAGCATCTGCCCCCACAAAACGTTTGATAATACTGCGGCCTTCCTCATATACATCGGAGCAAAACATAGATTTATGCCCAGCGCCGCGATGAATGGACGAATACCAGGGTGCAAATTCGGCAAGTTCCTGCATAACCGCACAAAGCGGCGGCGTTGTTGCCGCATTGTCAAAATTAATCGCCGTCACATATTCGCCGGAAAGAGTAGGCACTTTGGTATCTACACCAACTACCAGCTTTCGTAAATTTAAGTGTCGTCCAGGCATCTTTTAATCCTCCAGTCTGCTTATCACAGAATTTATATTTTATAGTATTCACCAGCTAGGCGAAAGTCACTCTTAAAACTGCAAAAAAGGGGGCTGTCGCATTAGTAATATTTCTATTGCGAACAGCCCTTTAACTGTAATCCTACCTAAAAGAACTCCCTCCGGCGCTTTGCGCCACCTCCCTCAAGGATGGAGGCTCTTTATTTTAGTCTCCCTCTTCGAGGGGGATGTCGCGTTTAGCGACAGGGGGAGGCGTTTAAAGGCTTTGTGCAGCAGCCCCCTTTTTGCTTTTTCACTTTTTAGTTAAGATTGGCATTCCCGTTGAATATCATATAATTAGGAAGGGGATGAAATAATGCGCAGCTATGACAAAGGATATTGTTTTAAGCAGAATGGCTGGATATATCTGCATATTGAAGGTCAGCCCTATGAAAGAGGTTTTCAGCATGGCTATCTCCTAGCTGCTGAAATAGCTGAGGCTTTAAATGCAATCAAGTATTACATATACTTTACCACCGGTAAGCATTTTCAGTTTTTTGTGGCCCATGCCGAAAGAATGTTTAAGCCATTTCTTCAATCAACTGAATTTGAAGAAGAACTGCAAGGAATTTCCGCCGGCGCCCACAAAGCCGGTATACCAATATTCGTTAAAGAACTAGTGGCTTTTAACAGCTTTTTAGAGCTGTATGATTTCTGGTGGCCGTGGAAACAAAAACATTCCTCCGCCGAAAAAATCTGTATTAATAAATGCAGCGCCTTTATTGCTGCAGGCAAAGCCACCAAAAACAATAGCATCGTCATGGCTCATAACACGTGGTATGATTTTATCTTTGGACAAAACTTCAATATTGTAGCCGATCTTAAGCCATCTGCCGGCAACCGAATTTTAATGCAAACCATGCCCGGGTACCTGGCCAGTATGAGTGACTTTTTTCTCACAAGCGGCGGACTTGTTGGCACAGAAACAACCATACAAATTAACGATTATAACGAAAACGGCAAACCGGAATTTCTAAGGGCCAGAGAGGCTATGCAGTATGCTAGTACTATTAAGGAATGGGTAGAAATCATGGAAAAAGGCAATAACGGCGGACTTGCCAACAGCTGGCTGCTCGGCGATATCCGCACCAACAAGATTGCCCGCCTGGAACTAGGCTTAAAGTATACTGATTTTGAACAAACAGAAAATAGTATATACACCGGTTTTAACGCCCCGGAAAATCCAGAGATCCGCAATCTTGAGTATGCGCAAAAGAATGATTATTTTGATATCCGCAGTGAAATCGGCGCCCGACGTGTGCGCTTTAGTCAACTTGCCAAGGACTATTACGGAAAAATTGATGCCGCTATTGCCAAAAAAATAATTGCCGATCATTATGATATCTATTTAAATACTGATAATCCTTCCAGTAGGACGATTTGCTGCCATTCAGACAATGACCGGGGAGAGTTTCCCTCAACGCCTAGTCCCTACTCGCTCCATGGCGCTTTAGACGGAAAAGTATTAGACACAATCCACCAAAAGATGCAGTTTGAGGCCAGATGGGGCAGGCCCTGCGGCATACCGTTTAACGCTGACGATTACCTTACAGCGCACCCTGAGTGGGCTTGGCAAAAAGATTATCTGAGAGATATGCCGGCAGAGGACTGGACTATGTTCACTATAGGGATGAAAGACTAATCTACCTGAAACTTATTAACCTCTGCTTGCAATTTTCCCGCCATACCTGCTAAGGCCTGACTTGATGCAACAATTTCTTCTACTGATGCCGCATGCTCCTCAGTTGCCGCCGAGACTGTCTGCGTACGGCCAACTGATTTTTTGCTAATTTCATCAATATTTTTCATGGATGAAACAATTTGCCGGCTGCCTGCCGAGAGCTGCCCAATAGCCGCCGAAATCTCTGTAACCTGGCTTGATACATGGTTTACAAGGGCGGCGATTTCCGTAAAGCTTTGTCCGGCACCTGATACCACCTCAGCCCCCATTCTAACTTCGCGGCTGCCAGCTTCCATTGATGAGACTGCTCTGGCTGTTTCCGCTTGAATATCTCCAATCATATCGGCAATCTGACTGGCTGCTTCTTTAGACTGCTCAGCTAGTTTTCGTACTTCTTCCGCAACTACCGCAAAGCCCTTGCCCTGCTCTCCAGCCCGCGCTGCCTCAATAGCCGCGTTCAGAGCCAAGAGATTTGTTTGTCCGGCAATGCCGGAAATAGTGTCGACAATTTGTCCAATTTCTTTGGAACGGTCGCCTAATTTGATCACCGCCTGGGCGGAAGAACTGACTGTCTTTTCAATACTATCCATTTGACTTGTTACCGCCCTAGCTGATGTAGCGCCTTTTTCAGCCGCGGCGACCGTTTTGGCTACATCGCCTGTTACCAAATTGGCATTGCCGGCGATTTGCTCAATAGCGGTAGACATCCCGACAACAACCGCAGCTGTTTCATTAATAGCACCAGACTGCTGCTCAGCTCCCTCTGCCACATCGCCAATTGCCGTAGTTACCTGACCGGTAGCCTGCGCCGCTTGTTCCGCGCCGGCTGTCAACTGCTGAGAAGATGCGCTCAAATCTTCAGCTGTATGCCTGATATGCTTTACCAGTTGGCGCAAATTATCTGCCATAACATTAATTTCTTTACTTAATTGTCCGACTTCATCTATATACTCTTCCGCCGATTGATTACCTGAAAGATTGCCATCCGCCAAGCGCTGCACCTTGTTTACAAGCTCAGCGAGCGGACCTGCAATAAGCCGGGAAATCAGCCAGCCAATAACCAGAGCCAAAATAACCGCAGCGCCTGTCACCACAATAACAATTCGGTCACTCTCAACTGCCAGCTGCTTACTTTTGGTATTTTCCGCAGTTGCCAGCTGACCGCTATGCTCTGCCAGCGCATCAAGCTCCTTATTTACAGCCGCCAAATGACTTGCGGCATTATTGGTAAAGTATGCGTACCCCTCAGCCTGTCTGCCGCTTGTGGCCAGATCCAAGGACTTTTGCCACTCGCTGCGATATGCTTTAGTCTCGCTCATTACTTTTTCTAATGCCTCTTTTTCAAAAGCATCCAATTGGGACTCAGAATAATTTGTCAGCAGTTTTAAGACAATGGCTTTATGCTCATTAATCTGCTGCAAATATTCCTGCTGTTTGGCACTATCCTGACTGAGGAAAACCGACAAAGTCAGCACTTCATTAATTTTGCCTTCCGCTTTAACCGAGTTAGTCCACTGCACAGGCAGCAGCCGATTTTGATACATATCATCAACGCTGACCGCTAGCTTTCCTGTGGCATAATGACCGGCATAACCTACAATTGCCAAAAAGAAAGCCATCATCATAATTAAGCCCAAAATTTTAACAGAGGTCTTTACATTGCGAAACATCTTCATATCAATCACTCCTCAGCTTGCTAGCATTTCTCAGGCTTTGCCCTGAAAATAAAAAACGCCTTCACAGTCAACGTGAAGGCGTCATTGCCATTTCTTTTAATTTATAAGTCTACAATAGCAGAGAATTATACACATGTCAATGTATTTTGTTTTTATTTAATCTACATTTTACAATTATGTCCTTTCGCACTGTGCAAAAGTTCCTGTTTTCTCAAGCACAGAGGAAGCATCCGTCCACTAGTTGCAGCTCGCCGAAGTTCTGTTTATGAGGCACTAGAAAATAAACTTATGAATCACCAACAGTTAGCTGATATTCTTGCTCTTGATTCTTCCCGTATTTCTCAGCTATATAATGAATTTCAAGCTTCACTTTTAGTAAACAATTAGATAATTCATGTCTGACACCAAGCGCCCCCCTCGGCGCTCCGCCCTCATCGTCACCTCGTATCCCGTACCTCCAAAACCCCTTTATGCATGTATCTGGCTCATAGAGGGATTAACAGAGCCACCTACTGCTGGTGCCGAATACGCCAACTCACAACCGCATTTTCGAAGAAATCGAGTACGCCATGCGCATTATGTGAAAAATCGGTTGTCCTATTATTGATGTTACCAGTAATAGGTGTGAAGAAACTGTCACTAGAATACAAATATATCTAGCGGGGGGCGAACGACATGACTGAACACCTATTATTGGAGGTAATAAGCGGTTTAACAATTTGGATTCCTCGTGATGCACTAGGTTATTTAATTATTGTGTATTTTACAATTTACTTCACGGATATGATTAATAAGAGACATAAAAAATAAGTATAAACTGCGGGAGAGGTTAATGGATAAATTAGATTTATTGCCATTACTTGAATACATCGATCCTGCATTTCTTTCTTATCAAGAATGAGTTAATGTGGGCATGGCCCTAAAAGAAGAAGGATAGTCTTGCCTTTCTCTCCCTTCATCGCGTAGCTTTATTGCCTCAATACCAAAATGCGTGAAAAAGCTTTGCACGACTATGTTTCCGCCATGAATTCCGCCAAGGAGAAAGGCCTGGCAGAAGGACGCGAAGAAGGGTGAGAGGAAGGGTGAGAGGAAGGAATGACTGAGGCTACATGCGCAATGGTCTTACGCATGCTGAACAAAGACATCGCCATTCCTGAAATAGCAGAAATTACTGGTCTGGCAACAGAGCGCATTGAAAAGCTATTCAAAGAAAAGCTGTAAAAAATAATTTCTGTCCCCCTAGGTTAACTCTTGTATATTATATTTCCGTTAAATGATAACCTCCTGTAACTTGGCAGGAGGTTGTTATTTTACAAATTGATTCTTTTGCTACTCCTTTTTCTTTTCAACATTACCTATTTATGCGCAAAATTTGCTTACTTTTCCTCTCTCTTTCCATGCCATTTTTATACCAAATTGCTTTTGTGTAATTAAATGTAGAAAATTGTTGAAATTACAAAGGAATTTTAAGCCCTGATGTGTAATTTAACTAATCAAAATCTAATAGGGGTGAAAACACATGAGGAGTATTCAGACAAAACTGACTATTTCAATTTTGGCGATTTTTCTAATAGCCATGAGCGTCTTAGGCGGCCTGAATTATTGGAAGGCTCGCGAAATAATTACTGAGAGCATAACCGGCGAAATGCAAAAACTAGCAGCCGGTTCAGCCCAAGATATCAATCATTGGCTGGAAAGCTGCCAGCTTGAACTTGCCGGAATAGCTCTGGCTCCAGCCTTCAGAAGCGGCAATATGGAAGAAATCATTTCTTATCTAAATTATCTGGGCAAAGAAAATAAGCGCTACGAAAATTTTGCCTACATAGCCCCTGACGGCAAATTCATCGATAACGGTGGCGCCAGCGGCAACCTTAGCGGCCGGTCCTACTTTGAGCAGGCAATGAAAGGCCAGCCGACCCTCTCTGAACTGACAGTTTCCCGTTCTACCGGCAAAAATGTAGTTTTGGTTGCCGTTCCTGTCAAAGCAGACGGCAAAGTAACAGGCGTTGTATTTGGCGCTATCCCCATTGCCGATTTAACCAAACAAATTCTCGCTATCAAGGTTGGTCAAACAGGTTATGCCTTTATTAGCCAGAAGGACGGTCTGAGAATAATTCATCCTGACAAAGAAGTGGCCATGAAAGTCAATCCTTTAACAGACGCCCAGAGCGATGCCGGTATGAAAGGTGTTACTGAGCGAATGACAAAAGGTGAAAAGGGTATTATTTCCTTGCAAACTAAAGGTGTAGAAAAGTACTATGCTTTTGCCCCTATACCAGGAATGAGCTGGAGCCTCGCGGTTACCGTACCGGCTGAGGAAATAACCGGCACAGTTTCTACACTCAAAACCATCTCCCTGACAATAGTAATCATTGTCCTCGTAATTGCTGGGGTAATTATTGCTTGGTTTGCCCGCCGTATTGTAAAACCGCTGCGCATAATGGTAGCCTACAGTGAAGAAATCGCCAGCGGCAACCTAGAAGAACGTAAGTGCCAAATTCAGTCAAAGGATGAAATTGGCCAGCTGGCTGACTCGTTTGCTGGGATGCGGGGAAATCTCCATAGCCTTATCCGAAAAATTAACACAGCGACAGAACAAGTTGCGGCTTCCTCAGAAGAACTGACCGCCAGCTCAGAGCAAGCAGCCCAGGCTGCAAGTCATGTCGCCGCTTCGATTACTACGGTAGCCCAAGGTTCCGAAGAACAATTGGTAGCGGCAAATGAAGCCTCTACCGTGGTAGAGCAGATGTCAGCAGGCATTCAGGAGATAGCTGCTAACGCCAACCAGGTAGCATCACAATCGGCACAGGCTGCGGACAAAGCCAAAAACGGCGATAAGACCGTCGAAAAAGCGGTTTTGCAAATGAACCAAATCCAGCAGACTGTTACATCCTCGGCTGAAGTAGTTGCAAAGCTTGGTAACAGGTCCAAGAAAATCGGACAAATTGTTGATACCATTGCCGGCATCGCTGGCCAGACAAACCTTTTGGCGCTTAACGCAGCCATTGAAGCTGCCAGAGCCGGAGATGCCGGGCGGGGGTTCGCGGTGGTGGCCGAAGAGGTGCGAAAGCTTGCTGAACAATCACAGCAAGCTACTGGGCAAATCGCTGCCCTGATTGGCGACATTCAAAATGACACGGATCAGGCCGTCACAGCAATGAATGACGGCACCCGCGAAGTCAAAACCGGCGCAGAGTCTGTTAACGCCGCCGGAACTGCCTTTCGTGAGATTGCTGACATAGTAGATCAGGTATCAAAACAGATTAATGGTATTTCCGCAGCCATTCAGCAAATGGCCGCTGATAGTCAGCAAATTGTAGGAGCGGTCAGAAAGATAGATGACTTAGGTGTAAAATCCACTAGGGAGGCTGAAACTGTCTCCGCGGCAGCTGAGCAGCAGCTAGCCTCCATGGAAGAAATCGCTTCATCCAGCCAAGCGCTCGCGACATTAGCCCAAGACCTGCAGCAGGCCGTATCCAGTTTCCGTATATAAAGACGAGGTCCGAGCAGGCATGGGGGACATGACCTAAATTAAAAAACAGCACAAAAATAGAACGCATGATGCGTTCTATTTTTGTGCTGTTTTTTAAGTCTTATCCAGATTCAAGCGCGGGGCGCTCCTCTGAGGCCAAAATATACTCCGGGTCTAGAATAATAATTATCCGTTCACCGAGTTTGCCGATACTTTTGACAAATTCCGAATTACGGCCGCTCACAAACAGCGGGGCGGGCTGCAAATCAGTATCCTCAAGCTTAACAATATCTGTGACCTCATCGACAATACAGCCGGTATTTGCCGCTCGGCCGCTGCCAAACATGATAAATTTGCTTTCCTGGTCAAGCATCTTTCCTGGCAGGTCGAACTTAGACCTTAAATTCAGAATATAATTTATACTACCCCGCACATTTATCATACCTTCGATAGTCTTTGACGTGCCAGGCATACTTTTGACATCGAACTTTTTTGCCCTTAATATGCCGTTGACTGCGGCAATATCAAAGCCGTATTCATCCTTGCCTAATGCAAAAACAACCAATTGCATGCTCATAAGGCTCCCTCCTCTCCAAAGTATTTATTTTTGGGCCATTTCGCTGAGTAAATCAGTAAGGCCGCTGATTTCCTCGATACTTGCTGTCACCTCTTCAATTGCCGCCGCCTGCTGCTGCACTGTTAGGTTGGTATCACTGCCCATTTTCACGGTTGTATCTACCGACTCTTTGATCAGCGTCGTCAAATCCTTGATTTTACTTACTGTTTGCTTGGAGTCATTTGAAAGATTACGGATTTCCTGAGCGACAACACTAAAGCCCAATCCCGCTTCACCGGCTCTGGCTGCTTCAATGGCCGCATTGAGACCTAAGAGACGGGTTTCATCGGCAATATCCTTGATAAAATCCATTACTTCATCGATTTTACCTGTAATGCTGCTTACATTCTGAATTTCCTTGTTTAAAGCCTCCTGATTATCACTTACCGAGGAAGCCGATGCAGCTAGTTCCTCCATGGTCGCCGATATCTGGTGCGCCCCATCGCTAAGGGTATTGACCATTGATTTTAGCTTGAGCTGCTGATAGGCTGCGTTTGATATACTGTTGGCCACGATAAATAGTACCTCAGCCGCTGACTCAATACTCTCCTTTGTTAAAATACGGGCTTCTTGGGCCGCCTCCACATATTCATCCGGATTTACCCCGATCTCGCCGGCAATGCGGCGGTATTTTTCCTCTTGCGGCGAGTTCGTCAAAACCTGCCCCCCCAAAATGGTGCCAATCAGACGACCCTCGATCATAATCGGCGCGGCAAAATCAATAAGTCCGGCATGGCATTCAAACACTACAGGCTTACCTGTTCTGACAGCTTCTTCGCCGCCTTTACGATGAGACTCGGCGCAGCGTTTATCACCGGCTGCAGTAGAGTGGGTGTAATCCATACAAAACCTGATATATTTGCTGGGCTTAGTAATCGGATTGCCGTCAGGATCAACAGTCACACTTGCTACGCCTACACCATTTGCAAAATGGTCCTGAAACTTCTGCAAAAAGTCAAGGTCGATTACATCTGTCAGTTTTACCTCATTCAGATTAATTTGGCTGTTTACTACATTATATTTGTTTTCCATATCTTTCCCTCCCATTTATAGTTTGAAATTCCCGGCAATAGTGTCTAGTTCCACAGCTAACTTACTTAGCGAAACAGCTTGCTCGTTGATTTCATGCAGGCTGGCGCTTTGTTCTTCTGATGCTGCAGCAACAGATGATGTGTTTTGGGAAGTCTTTCCGGCTACAGCACTGATTTGTTCTACACTGACTACCATACTTTCCGTACCCTTAGCACTTTCGGTAACTGCCTGCGAGATCTGAGCTATGCCTGATTTTACATGCTCAAGCTTTACGACAATGCCCTTAAAGCCTTCATGTGTCTCCTCAGCAGACCTTTTGCCTGCCGCCACGTGGCTGCCGGCATTTGTGACACTTTCCACACAATGCTCAATGCCTTTGCTCATCATATTGATAATCTGTGAGATATCCTCTGTCGCTTTGGCGCTTTGTTCAGCAAGCTTTCTTACTTCGTCTGCCACAACAGCAAACCCCCGTCCGGCGTCTCCGGCTCTTGCCGCCTCAATTGCCGCATTAAGGGCCAGCAAATTGGTCTGTCCGGCAATACTGTTGATTACGCTGACAATGCCTTGGATTTCCTTGGAACCTTTGCTTAGCTCCTCGGTTACTGTGCTTATTTCAGCCATAGCTGAAGCAATCTCGGCATTTTGCTGTGTTAGTTCGCCAAGCATCCGCATGCCGCCGCTGACTTCCGCTACGGCATTTTGTGTGTTATTGTTTACTTCGGCTGAGCTGGCGCTCATTTCCTCAGTACCTGCGGACAGCTCCTGTAGGGTTGCGGAAATGCTTGATACGCTGTCTGAGTTATGCGCTACCCCTGCCGCGATATCGGTAATACTATGGCTGATTGTTTCAGAGACTTTATAGTTTTCTTCAACCGTAGCGCTCAATTCCTCGCTGGATGCCGAGAGAGAAGCCGCGCTCTCTTGCAATTTGCCGACAAACTGGCGGAGGGATTTTTTCATGTTTATGACTACCAGCCCCATATCCCCCAGTTCATCGTTACGGGTAGGCTGAACATCTGCCCCGCTTAAATCAAGGCTTCCAATCATCCCTAAATCATGGCTTACGTTCTTTAGCCGCGCCGTGATATTCCGGCTAAAGAGAAAGCCGATGGTTATTGCCAGGACTACTACGATTAAAGCCATACCGATTGTCAGCTTGATATCCCAATTGGCGTCTGCAAGCAAATTTGTACTATTATCACGTAAGTATTTTTCCTGAAGTTCTGAAACTTTAGCAAATTGTAAGTCAATGCTATCGACAAGCTGCCTTCCTTGCACTGTCAATTGAGAGAATGCCGGATCATTTGTCTTTTTGGCCTCAATAAGCTTACCGCCAAACGCCTGATAATCAGACAGCAGCTTGGCCAGTTTGGCTCCCTCTACTTTGGTGTCAGCCTGCGTAGAGCGCGCATTATATTCGTCTATTTTATCTATTGCCTGCGCAAAAGTCTGTTCAAACGCTACCGCATAAGCATTGTCGCCATAGAGCAGAAACCCGCGCATATCCATGAGTGCGTGTGTAAAGTCATTGCTAGCATTTTTTACCAACATCGCACGATCCATGGTATGACTTGTGAGCTTCCCCATTCCTTCCATATCATCTTTAAACTGCCACAAACCAAAAATCATCACCGCTAAAAATAATGTACAGGTAACCAGAAACATGGTGCCAATCTGCAGCCCCATGGCAAAGCGTCGTTTATTCATCCCAATCCTCCCTAACTAATTATTGGACAGCGCACTCCGGCAGTCCGGACATACCCTTTTTCCTCTAAATTCGGTCACGCCCTCAGCTTCATCGCAAAAAACGCAGGCACAGGGCGGCTGGTATTTGGCTAAAATAATCCGATTATTATCGGTATAAAACTCTACCGGATTTCCTTCCTCAAGGTTATATGTTTTCCGGATTTCTTTTGGTATTACGAGTCTCCCCAAATCGTCAATCCTTCTCACAATGCCAGTTGCTTTCATGTCTTTTCCCTCCTGTTTTATAATAATTTTTTATTACTCTTTAAACGAAACGGTAAATGTTGTGCCTTGATTGGATGTCTTGATATGTATGCCTGCCTTATGACGCTCGGCAATCATATAGCATGTTGCTTGTCCCATTTGTTATCACAGTATTCCTGCATACTAAACACCTCCCTAACTTAACTTTGCCGTCAGCATTATCCAGGCTAAGCCAGTACGTTTATACCAGTTTCTCAATAACTTCTGCCAATAAGCCGATACAATCCTTACTTATTACTGCGCTACAGCCCGCTGAAAGCGCCTCATCCTGAAGCGACTTGGGGAACTTAATTGAAAAAATAACAAAAGGTACCAAAGGGGCCATTTCATTCCGAATTCTTAAAGCCTCCAGCGAAGTAAACGACGGCATATGATGGTCTGATATGATAAAATCATAGTTATTTACGCTGATTTTTTGCCGCATATCCAGTTCATTTTCTACATGGTCATATTTTACCTGATAGCCCTGTGCAGCCAATTCCAATTTCACAATCCTGACACTTGCTGCATCATCTTCGACAATTAAATACGTCAGCTTTCTTGGCACCTCTCCCGCTCCTTCCCACCTAAACCGCGGCACTTGCTGTGTTCTTTTCTATAAGTAAATGATACCTAATTTCGAAAATGATAGGAACATGAAAGATTATTGATTTCACCATAATTTTTAGTGTTTTCTATTATTTAGATAAATAAAACGCTTGCGTGTTTAAAACTACAAAAGAAAGTAAGTAACGTTAGCCCGAAATGTTATACTTTCTTAGATAGTAAAAAAAATCCGGCACCAATGGCGCCGGATTTTCCGTATAAACATTATTTTGTAGGGTGGCATAAACTCCAGCCAGCTCAACTGTCAATAATTCCTTCTTCTCTCAGCAATTCTTTGAAGAATACTACCAAATCAGGATCAAATTGAGTACCTGCGCACCGATCCAGTTCCCCCAGCGCATATTCAAGCGTTAAGGCTTCCTTATAGTTTCGCTTATGTGTAATGACATCAAAAGAATCTACGATATTGATAATGCGCGATAAAAGAGGAATTTTCTCGCCCTTGATGCCTTGCGGATAGCCTGTGCCATCAAATCGTTCATGATGACATAAGATTTCTTTTGCTACATGAGATAATCCGGGGGTAGCCATGGCGATACGATGACCAATTTCGGTATGCTGCTTCATAACTTCCCACTCCTTTTCGGTTAGGGAGCCCGGCTTTAGTAAAATACTTTCCGGTATGCCAATTTTGCCAATGTCATGCAGCAAACTCAAGAGTTCGAGTTCACATAATTGATCATGCGGCAAATCCAATTTCTCACCTAGCTTGACTGCTAAATGTTTAATTCTTTGCGTATGCGCTTCTGTTTCCGCACTCTTTTCATAAAGCGTCCGCTCTAATGAAGCAATCGTTGCATTGCGCGCACTGTTTTCTTCGACTAATTTCCTGCGATACATTCTCTCTTCCGCCAAATTCATTACCGCTTCTATACCGCTTTGTTCCCGGCTGGAAGCATGACCTAACGCCATGGTGATAGTAAATCTGAAATCCTTGATCCCAGCACATTCTTCCTGAATTTTACGCATCAGCCCAAGCACATAATCACTTTCTTTGTTGATACTCAGTATGATAAATTCATCGCCCCCCCATCTGGCTGCAATAGCATGGCTGCCGCACGCCTCTGCTAAAATTTTCCCCACTGTCTTTATCAAACGGTCTCCTTCAAAATGGCCAAAAGTATCATTCACTAATTTTAAGCCATTTACATCGCCCATAATAATATGATATTCCACTTCACTTTGCTGCTCAATTTCGCTAAACTGCTCTTCCATATAGGCCCGGTTGCAAAGATTTGTCAGTTTATCATAATAACTTAGCCGCAGTATTTTATTCTCATATTCTTTACGCGCTGTCACATTTAGCAGCATACTACTAATGCGCACAGCCTTTCCGTTAGCATCCCGTTCAATTACCTTTCCTTTGTGAACAACCCAAATTTCATCTTCCCCGGTATCGATAATCTTATATTCCGCCTCCGCATAGTCTTGCTTTTCGTAAAATAGCTCATTAAATAATTGGGCCACTTTTCCTTTAAAATCAGGATGGATCCGGCTCATATATACGCCGAGCGGATCAGTTGCTGCTGTTTGGCTGTCCGCAAAAAACCTGCTCCACTGCGGGCTGACATAGTACTCTTTTGTCTGAAAATTGTATTCAAGATACCCGTCTTGGGTTGCTTCCAGAATGGATTGAACCCGCTCGTTGACTTTTTGGCTTGTTGTATTAGCTTTGGTAATTTCATCGAGCATTTCATTGATAGAACAAGCAATGCCCGCAATCTCGTCCCGGCCTGAAATATACAGACGGGCTTCAGGATTCCGGTTAGTTACCGTATCAATAAATTGATGGACTTTCTTTAACCTTTTTACACAATACGTATAAATAAGCAGCAGCAAAAACAGAAAAACCACGCTTACTACTACCGAAGAAATTGCCGCAAAAACCCGAATATAATATCGACCTAACTGATAATCATTCCGCAGCATAGCTATCTTCACTAGGATATCATTATGACCCCATATATCATTGATGGGCTGCTCGGCAATTACCAGCCCATTATCACGGTCGACCCGCCGTTCGTTTTCCACATACCGCCCTAAATAAGCAGCCATGGAGATTTTAGTTTTAGTAACCGAATTCATATAATAAAACAGGGTGCTGTCTACAGCCCTTCCAAAAACCAGCACGCCATTGCTGGTACCTTGCTCATTTGACATGGTAATAGGCGCAAGCGAAACCAAAAAAATTTTTCCGCCCGCACTGATCAAACCAGACCCGGCATCTGAATTATTCGCAAAAAAACGTTGGAAATCTCCAGAAAAAATAATTTTACTTATAATTGAATCTAATTCTTCGGCTGCCATATTCTGCGTTACACGATTAACAATGCCTCCCTGCATATCAAAAAAAATCATAAAGTTCAAATTTAATTGCCGAATTGTATTTTCCCCTAAATTTGCTTTCTCATAGTCTTTTTTCTCGCCGGCCATATATGCATAAGTATCATCCCAATGAGCCCAGTCCTGGTTTATCCGTTTAAGGTCTTCTTCTTCATGCTTAAGGATCAATTCGAGACTTGAATAGGTATCACTAATATCTTGGACTTCCATGCCTTTCACATAATTTTCAACAATGAAATTCATCATGCCAATTGTCAAAGCGGTAACCAGAATACATCCGGTAATTGAAACAGCCATTAGTTTAAAAGTAATGCTTAAACATTTCATAGACGATCCCCCTTAGCAAAAAGAAACCAGCACCATCCGCCATAATTTTGCTCTTTATATAAATTATACTTAATATTTGATTGCATTTAACCCTAATAAATTGTTGATTTTACCATAATAATTAGTGTTTTCTAAAATTAGCCTTTACCATAAGGTAAAAGCCAGCATGTTCCATGCTGGCTTTATAGCTTTATTAAATATTTTCTTGTTTTTCCTTTCATATTTGTCGGACTTTATTTTTTTCTGCATTTTTATATGCTATAATTTTCTTAAATTAACTATTCTCCAATTAAAAGTAACTAATTAATAGTACTTGATGTAAACATCTAAAAAAAATTCATCATTTTACCATAATATTTAGCTATTTTTCAATACCAGTAAATTGAGGTAAAGAGGTGATTTTATGTACAATGTGCTCATTGTCGATGATGATCGCGCAATACGGTATGATTTAAAAAGATCCAGTCTGTGGGCAAAACATGGCTTTGTGGTAAAAAATGAAGCAGCGAATGGACACGACGCCTTGCAAAAAATTGCCGAAGAACATTTTGATCTGATTATAATCGATATAAAAATGCCCAAAATCGATGGCATCGCGTTTTTGAAAGAACTTCGCGCCAAGGCTTTAGATATCTGCGTCGTAATTGCCAGCGGCTACAATACATTTGAATATGCCCGTCAGGGCCTTGTGCTCGGCGCCTTTGACTATCTTTTAAAACCAATCGAAAGCGACAATTTGGATGAAGTGCTAAAACGAGCCTGTAACCATCTTGAAAATAAATACAAAAGAAGAAACCAGGTAGTCAAAATGGCCAAACAGCTCGAAGAAAATATCCCTACACCAATTTCCAAACAGGACGAACTGCTTTTGTTCAAGCTGCTCACCGAAGAACCGGATAAGGCACCTGTCTTTGCCGACAAACTTACTGAGCGGGTATTTGACTTTTATGCGCACGATCTTTTTAAAGCAGGCGTGCTCTTTGATTGCTTGCTCGCTAATATCTGGCAGCTTATGTTTGAGGCAAAGCCATGGCTACTTAACCTCAAAATAGTCAAAACCAATAATAAGCAGTCCCTGCAAGATATACCGGATATAGTCAAAATGCGCGAAGCATTTACTGACGCCGTTACAAACCTTTCCGGCTTTGTAAAACGTCTTCATTTGGATCATCCAGATTCGCTCATAAAGCGCCTGTGCGAATATGTGGTAGAAAATATTGATGATAAGATTACCGTCGAAACCGCTGCCGACAAGTTTGGGTTCAGCAGCAGCTACCTTGGAAAATTGTTTAAGCAAAAAACTGGTGAAGGCTTTGTATATTTTATTACCGCTGTAAAAATGGAAAAAGCCAAAATCCTGATCCGCTCCGGCAAGTATAAAAACTACGAAATCAGCGATATACTAGGCTATAAATCACCGGATTACTTTTGCTCCCGGTTTAAGATGCATACCAATATGACGCCTGCCGATTACAAAAAATCGGCAAATTAAAAATCTCCTGCTAATCTTATAATAAGATTAGCAGGAGATTTGCTATTATAGCGGTAAGGTAAAAGAAATCTCGGCGCCATTTTCGACTTCGCCCGAAATACTTACTTCGCCTCCATGCCTAGTAATAATTTTTTTGATAATAAGAAGCCCTGTACCTGTCCCTTCAAATTCATCCGAAGAGTGCAACCGCTGAAATATCCCAAACAACCTGTCACCATATTTCATGTTAAATCCTGCCCCATTATCCTTGACCTTGAACAAATACTGACTGCTCATCTTAGTAGAGCTCATTTCAATTACAGCCTTATCCCGCCCGCGCGTAAATTTAAGCGCATTGCCGAAGATATTTACCAGCACCTGTCTGATGAGCATTTTATCGCCGCGTACATTAGGCAGATTGCTGATATGAAATTCCACGATTCTGTCTTCTGTCTCGGCAGCTAAAAATTCGAGAACCTCCGCGACAAGAAGGTTCATATCAATACTTTCTTCCACAAACTGCGCACTAAACATTCTGGATATTTCCGAAAGCCTGTCAATCAGATTGACCGCTTCATCCGCTTTTTCACACATCATGTCGATAAGCTCGCCTAATTCTTCCGGTTCAGCGGCGTGAGTATGCTTGGCAAGCCTTTGAATTGCCCACAGCGGAGCCTTTAAATCATGGGAGACCATATGGCTGAACGCTTCTATTTCCTGATACGCTTCCTTTAGTTTATCTGTCTGCTGTTTTAAATAAATGTGCGTTTCAACCCTTGCCAAAAGCTCCCTTGAATTCACAGGCTTAGCAACATAATCCTGCGCGCCAGCCAAAAAACCTGTCACAATGCTGTCGCTGTCAGCCATGCTTGTCAGAAAAATCACGGGAATATCACGATACTGGGCGCTTTTCTTTAGTTCCCTACAAATACTATAACCGTTCTGGTGCGGCATAACAACATCCAGCAGTATCAAATCAGGCATTTTCTTTTTAAGTGTTTCAAAGGTCTTCCCGGCATCTGTTAAAGCCCGCACCAGATATTTTTTTTCCTGCAAAATTGCATCAATAAAGAGTATCTGTTCGGTTGAATCATCGATAATCAATATTTCCGGCCGCTTACCGCTAATCACTGGGTTCACCTGCATCACTCCGCATACTGTTTAATAATTCTCCCGCATGCTCCCAATCAAAATCTGCCAGTGCCGTTTTTAATTCTTCGGTTTCAGGACCGTACAGCTGCCTGAGCTCGGGCGCTATCCTTTTAAATACATCAATTGCTGCCACCTGGCTCATTTCAATCATGGCCTTGAGCATTTTTACATCTTTGTTAAACTCATCTGAATTTACCTCGCCGGAGTATTCTTGCGGGGCGTACTCTGTCAAAACGCTGTCAATCGAATGAGCTGCGGCATCGAGCGCCTTTGCTAATTTCTCGAGCTCGGTATCTACGCTAGAGCGCTGCCTCAGCAGCTGCTCTAGGGTTACCGCAGCGTCAAAGACATCCTCCAGCCCGATATTTCCTGCCGCACCTTTCAGGGTATGTGAAGTCCGTACCGCCAGTTCCTGATTATCCGCCTTAAGTGCTGCTTTTATTTCCACTGCACCCTTCAGCTGTTTTTCCCTGAATAAAATAAGCAGCTCAAGGTATTTATCCATTTTGCCATTAATTCTAAGAAGCCCGGCCTGCAGGTTTAGACCTGGTAAGTTCTTTAGAGATGATATTTCATCGGCCACGGGCAGGCTCTGTGCTCCGCCCCACTCGTCCTTACTGAGCCACCGCTTGATCATGCTTAAAAGCTGCAGTGGTTCAATGGGTTTGGTTATATAGCCATCCATGCCTGCATCAAATACCTTGTCAGATACCCCTTTGACGGCATCGGCAGTAAGGGCAATAATCGGCAGGCTCTTGGTATGAAGAAGCTCCCGAATCCGGCTTGCCGCCTCATATCCATCCATAACAGGCATCTGAACATCCATCAGCACAATATCATAGCGCTTATTTAAGGCAAGTTCCACAGCCTCTTTTCCATTTGAGGCGACATCAACGGCAATTCCCTCATCCTCCATGATTTCCTTAGCTACCTGCTGATTGATGTCATTGTCTTCGACCAAGAGAACCCTGACTCCCTTTAGCATGGTAAAACGATTATGTGACTCATCCGTCCTTTTGGGGCCGCTGACAACATGTTCAAAAAAGCCGATAATCTCATTATAAAGCTGAGACTGCCCAATCGGATAATAAATAATACCATTTACTTCTTTTGCCGCGAGTTCTTCCTGCGCCTGAAGCTCGCTGTCACGATAATCACAGACAAGCATGATAATAGGCACTTTTAGCCCCACCTCGCTGCGCAGCAAAGTCGCTGCCTGAATGCCATCCATCTCCTTTAGATTTTTATCCATGCAAATCAAATCATAGCGGTTCTCCTCTCTTTTTATTTCACTGGTCGAATTGACTGCACTGCAGATAAAGCCGAATTGTTCGAGCTGGCTCTTTAGATTACTTTGTATCTCTGTATTTGGTGATACTACTAAAACACGGAGAAACTTCAGACTGTCCAGGCTGCTTTCAAAAACTTTGACTTGGCTTGCATAACCGAAGGGCAGAGAAAAAGCAAATAGGCTGCCTTTTCCCTCCTGACTTTCCACACGTATTGTCCCACCCATCAGCTCAACAAGCGTCCGGCAAATGGCAAGCCCCAGGCCTGTACCACCATATCTCCTGGTTGTAGACGTATCCATCTGCGAAAAAGCCCCAAATAGATCAGCCTGCCTGGAAGATGGTATGCCAATCCCTGTATCTTTAACGCTAAATTCCAAAACTGCCTTATGACTTGTTTTCTCCAGTACGCGTACAGCTATTAAAATTTCACCCTGATGCGTAAACTTCACTGCATTATTGGCGAGATTAAGAATAATCTGCTGCAGCCTAAAAGAGTCCCCCCTTAAAAATTGCGGGGCAGCCGCGTCTACCGAAAAATGCAGTTTTAGGTTTTTCTCATAAACATTGACACTAATGATATTCGATATATTGCCCAGCACCTCATAAAGGTCAAAATCAATATTCTCCAACACTACTTTGTTGGCCTCGATTTTGGAAAAATCCAAAATATCATTGATAATTACCTGTAAATTCTTAGCAGACAAAATAGTTTTCGCTACATATTCCTGCTGCTTACCAATCAGCTTAGTCTTTTGCATGAGATAATTCAAACCAATAATAGCATTGATAGGTGTTCTGATTTCATGGCTCATTTTGGCTAAAAAATCGCTTTTAGCGAGATTTGCCTGTTCTGCTTCCTCTTTGGACTTGTTTAATTTTTCGTTCATTACCGTCATTTCTTCATTCATGGCCAGCAGTTCTTCATTGAGAGCCATTAGAGACTGGGTTCTGGCCTCTACTTTGTCTTCGAGATCTTCGTTTACTTTTTTGAGAGCCTCTTCCGCCAACTTCCGCTGCTGTTCCTCTTTGAGATGGTCAAGACCGACTGAAATGGCCAGCGCAACTTCTTCCAGCAAGGCAATTTCTTTTTTTTGAAAAATATTTTTCTCGGCCGCATATACGTTTAAAGCCCCGTACACGGTTGATTCCAAACGAAATGCAAACACTGCAGACGCCCGAATCCCGGCCTTCTCAGCACTTTCCCACCAAGGCTTTGTCACAGGGTCAGCAAAAAAATCATTACAAACATAACTTTCTCCCGTCCGTACAGCCCTGCCTGTTGGCCCCAGCCCCTCCGGGCTTTCATCAGACAAAACCTTGATACCTCTTACATACTCCACTGACTCACCAGCCCCTGCTACCGGAATGACAGCCGATTGGTCAGCATCATGTTTACCAATCCAGGCTAGTTTGATCTTGCTGCGCTTTACAAAAATATCGCAGACCTCTTGAAATAGTTCCTGGGATGTTTGGGCTTTGCTTAGTGCACGGTTGACCTGACTCAAAACATCATACAGCCTGCTTTGACGATGAATTTCTTCTTCATGGCAGAGCTGCGCTTCTTGTATTTTAGCAAGCAACCGCGTAATTAATCTATAAAGTATCCAGCCGGTACAAAAGATAAATAACCAGCCTTTACATGTTGCCCCTATAGCAAAAGTCTGTGAATCAGCTGCTATTAGATGCAGCAGTTGATCAGAGAACAAAATCCAGCTACTGCCTGTCAGGATATATACCAGACTAATCTTTAGCGCTCCCTTATTTAGCTTTATCATGGGAAAACCTCCAATAGGCAGCATTATTAATAAAAACCTCCATTCCTTACTAAATGGAGGTTTTTATAATCTAGCACCAAGCTAGCACCTAGACTTTAAAATTAGCAATTGTTTTTTTTAGCTTCAAGGCAAGCTCCGATAGATTCTGGCTTGACGAGGCAATTTCCTGCATCGCGGCAGACTGCTGCTGACTGGCAGCAGATACTGTCTGCGTTTCATCAGCTACCCCTTTAGATGCATCTTCTATTGTATGAATAGCACTGACAATACTCTGGCTGCCACCCGAGAGCTCAGCTGTAGCGGCCGAAATTGAGCTAATTTGACTGGAAACCCTACTAATTAACTCAGCTATTTCATTAAAGGTAGTGTTCGCCGCAGTAACAACCGCCGTACCATTTTTGACTTCCGCGGTACCTGACTGCATAGCCTTAACCGCCATTTCAGTATCTGTTTGTATTTGACTAATTAGTACCGCAATTTGCTGACTAGCCTCCTGTGATTGCTCAGCAAGCTTGCGGACTTCTTCGGCCACAACCGAAAAACCACGCCCCTGCTCCCCCGCCCGCGCTGCTTCAATGGCAGCATTTAAGGCCAAAAGGTTGGTTTGCGCCGCAATGGCGGAAATAGTATTTACTATTTGACCAATTTCCTGTGAGCAGCTGCCTAACTTGGCAATGACATTGGCAGAATCTGCAACAGTCCTTTCAATGCTGGCCATCTGACTGATTGCACCGCCAACTGCTGCTTCCCCGGCATTAGCCGCAGCGGCTGTCTGAACCGATATGTCCACAGCATCACGTACACTATCCGTAACCTGCTGAATACTTCTTGACATTTGCCCAATAATATCTGCAGCATGGTTAACCTCAATTGCCTGCTTATTAGTATTTGCAGCAACATCGCTGATAGAAGCAGCAACCTGACTTGTGGACAAAGCCGTTTGCTCAGATGACGCGGTAAGTTGTTCGCTGGATTCGGCCACCTGACCGGCGGCTGTAGAAACTTCATTGATTAACTGTTTAATATTTGCTTTCATGGAATTAAAGGATGCTGCTAAAACACCGATTTCGCCGTGATCATGATACGAAAGGTCCTCAACCCGCAGATTTCCCTCTGCCACATGCTGCACGTTCTCGGCTATCGCTACAATTGGCGCTGCTATCCTTTTGCTGATATAGCTAGCTATGAAGATAGCCAGGATTAAGGTTAAAAGGCCTATACCTACGGAAAAGCTGATACTAACCATGAGATTTTTGTGATTGGCCTCGGCTTTAGCGGCAACTAACTTATCAATACCGTCAACCCAGTTGCCTGTGCCAATAATCCAGTTGTAAGGCTTAAATAACAAGACATAACTCCGTTTGGGTGATTCTTGAGTTTCATCCGGTTTTGGAAAAGCATAATCAGTATAGCCGCCACCAGGCTGCGGTCCCTTTTCCATAAAATCCAGCACAATTTTTTTGCCTTTGGCATCAATCAGATCCGTACGGCTTTTGCCTTCTACCTCACGGCCCAGCAGCACCACATTAATACCTTCTGTTGTATCAATCCAAAAATAATTATCATCATCAAAACGCAGGTTACGCACCAAATCAGCGGCCCGCTTCTTGGCGTCTGCTTCAGACAATAGCCCCTTTTGCTGCTGGCTGTATATGTCCTTAACGAGGCTATGCGCTGTTTCAACTTCGAGCTTTATACTGCGGTCAAACTGCTCAAATAAAGTACTGCGATAGTCCTGCAGTTCATGCTGGTTTTGCCTAATTGTGTCATACACGTTATATACACTAAGAATAAAAATAGAAGTAAAACTGGTAATAATAAAGGCTAATACTAACTTGCATTTAATCCCGGACAAATTCATCTGTACCATCCTCACTCAGTTAATTGAATTTTCCCATTTTTTTTCGAACAGCAATGGGAATCTTATTTATTTTAACGTTCGACATAAGAAGGTAAATACCTTTATGTTATTACAACATATTGTGGGAATTTCTTAGTTATTGCCAAGACCTCGCAATAGCTAAAGACCGCTTGTAAAAAAAGCAGTCTTTTTTAAAGCTCCTCTTCTTCCGGCGGTGCGGGCCAGAACTTTTCCTTTATATTGTGCAGCATAGCAGCAGCAGGCGTCATCTCCAGACGCAAATAGAAATTAACCAGCGGCATTTTTGATTTGAATATGGGAATACGCCGTAATGCATAGGGATCATCACCCTTAAATACTCTGCCAAAATCCACGGTAAAGGCTGCATCATAGCCAACCTCTTTAGTCAGATCTCTAATACTGTCATTATAGGCGCCTGTAGGATACGCCAAATAAGTGACAGGAACGGTCAGCCGCCATTCTAATATCTCACGGGGTTCACGCAGCTCTTTTTCTGCCTCAGCGAAAGATAGCGTCGTCAGCGGTGTATGGCTTAAAGTATGGGAGCCGAAAACAAACCCACGCTGCTGCATTGCCTGTATCTCCTCCCAATTTAAATACCATTCATTATTGCTAATATAATCAGTAATCAAAAATATTGTGCCGGTAAAACCATACTGCTGCATGATGGGAAATGCATTAGTAAAATTATCCTTATATCCATCATCAAAGGTAATAAGGACTGGTTTTTCCGGCAAAGGCACACCCTTTTTCCAGTGCTGCATTAACTCATCCGGCGTAATTGAGGTATAACCCCGGCTCTTGAGATATGCCATCTGTGCGGCAAATTCTTCTGTTCCCACTGCTAAACGGCTGTCGGTCTGATCATCTACCATATGATAGTTGAGTATCGGAATACCTTGTGGTGAACTTAACAATGAAAAGAAAGCCGCTATAATGGCAGCTAAAAAACAAGCGACAATTAAGATTTTCTTTACGGGCGATTTATTCAACAAAAGTTACCTGCCTTTAATTCGAGAATTGAGCTGTAAAGCTTTCTTCATTGTACCTTATTTTGCTCATTTTTGCTACTTTACCATAATAAAACCATTAGCCATTATGACGCAACACACCCCGTCGCTTACGCGCCACCCCTCTCTAGAGGGGAATTGGATAAAGCCACAAAATGAAAAAACTACCGGCAGACTGCAGGTAGTTTTAAACTTATTAAATAACTTCTTTAATTTTTAATTTTTGAATGCTTGTTTGGGCCTCCTGACACTTATTGTTTAGCTCCAATAAAGTTCCGCTGGTTTTTTCATTATAATTAAATAATAGTTCTTTTTCCTGTTCCCTTATTTTGGTTAAAACTGCGTTATTGTCTGCTTCCTTCTTGGAACTCTTAGTCTTTCGTAGTTCCTTTCTAGTCTTCTTTAGTACATTTTCTGTATTTATAATATCCTTTTCCGCACTGCTAATTATTTTTTTCAGCTGCTTATAAATCTCTTTTATTTCCTGAAGTGAATTTTTATCTTCCTTTATGGAACTACCAAAATTCAGCAATTTTTCCTCAGCCTGTTTTATTTCAGTTTTAAAAGCCATTGGCAAAACCTCCATATTTTCCATTAATTTTATATTATATCTAACTTTATCACATTTCCAGTTAATTCATTGTTAACTTTTTGTTAATTTTTTCATTTATTGGGCTGATTCACCACCGTCAGGTAATATCTTATATAAAAAAAGAGGCTGTCGCACTAAGTATTTTTTTTAAAGCCTCCCCCTGTCGCTAAACGCGACATCCCCCTCGAAGAGGGAGACTAAAATTAAGAGCCTCCATCCTTGAGGGAGGTGGCGCAAAGCGCCGGAGGGAGTTGCTTCAAATGGGTTTACAGTTAAAAGGAGCTGTTCGCACACCAGTAATAATATTACTAATGCGAACAGCTCCTTTTTGCTATTTACTTTTATGGGCCGCATAAAACTCATTATATTTTTTTAGTTCACGCTTCAATAAATTCGGCGTATCCAGTTCATAAGGACAATTATTTTTGCAATGCCCGCATTCAATACACTTGGTGATAAGGTCCATCTTGGCCCTGAATGCATCCTCTAGGAATGGCTGATAAGGCGCACGCCCTAGAAGCAGGGAAATTCTTGCCTGCGTAGGAATCTCAATGCCTGCCGGACACGGCATACAATAACCGCAGCCGCGGCAAAAGTCTCCAGCAAGTTCAGCGCGGTCCTTATTTATCAGCTCCCACATGGCTTCATCTAAAACTGGCGGATTTTTTTCGAGTTCAATAAACTCCTCAAGTTCGCTCATCTTTTGAATGCCCCAAATGGGTACGACATTGTCAAACTGCCTAAGGAAGGTAAAGGTTGTAGCCGCATTAGTAATCAGCCCGCCGGATAAACCTTTCATGGCAATAACGCCAACATTCTCTTCTTTACAGACCTTAATAATTGTTAGGTCCTCATCAGAAGCCAGCGGATTAAGCGGAAACTGGATTGTATCATAAAGCCCAGAATGTGCGGCCTTAATGGCATTTTTTATATTATGATTGGTAAAACCGATAAAGCGAATCAGACCTTTCGCTTTGGCTTCCAGCATTCCGGCGTAAGAACTCTCTGGATCTTCTGGATTTGGCAGTTCCTTGGGATTGTGCAGCTGTAAAATATCCACATAATCTGTCCTGAGATTTTTCAGACTTGTTTCAAGATGCTTAAGCAGTGTTTTTTTATCTGTTGCCTGGCTTTTTGTCGCAATAATAATATCCTGCCGCACTTCTGACAAGGCATACCCCAACTTTTCTTCGCTGTCAGTATACATTCTGGCAGTATCAAAAAAGTTGATGCCGCTATTATACGCCCTGCGAAGAATTGCTTTGGTGTCGTCAAAAGAAGCAATCCGCTGTATCGGCAGTGCGCCAAAACCACTGCGGCTTACCATTAAATTAGTACGTCCTAACCGTATTTTATCCATCAAACCAGCCCCTTTTTATAATAGGTTACCTATTATTATACAGCATTTTTATACAGCAAAGAACAGACGAATACTAAAACATTGTAATACCTGCTGCATATACTACTTGTATGTACGGCATAAAATTGGAGGCGATACAATGGCATGGGACAATCTGCCACTCTTAATTATTTTCGTATTAGCAGTTCTCGGCAATAACCAATCAGTTTCGGTAGCAGCTGGCTTTCTGCTGCTTATAAAGCTGCTCGGACTAGATAGCTGGTTTCCCCTACTTGAGAGTAAAGGTATGAACATTGGCATAACAATCCTGACAATTGCAATTTTGACGCCGCTGGCCACCGGGCGTATCTCCTTACACCATATAACAGATGCTTTTAAATCCCCGATTGGCATACTAGCGCTCGTCACCGGCATTTTTGTGGCCTGGGCCGCCGGACGCGGTCTGTTATTTATCAATGCCTCGCCTGATATGATTAGTTCTATCGTTCTTGGCACAGTTGTCGGCGTATGCTTTCTAAACGGTGTAGCCGTTGGCCCCCTCATCGCCGGCGGCCTAGTCTCAATGGCAGTTGCCCTATTTAGTATTTTCAAATAGCCACTAATCTATAACAAGGTAAATTTCCGGCGTAACGTATCATTAATTTTACTGCCGCCAAATAATTGTCTAAGTACCCACAGCGCTTCCACTGGGTTCATTTCAGTATCATACCCAAGCTCCACAAATTCCTGCCAAACGCTTTCTTGTATAGTAGGCGACAGCTCAGCTATCTTATTAAATTCATTAAGTACCTTTTTTATTTCATCGCTATCCATCAAAGCCATAATCTTGCCGGCTTTTTCAAGTCCAATAATAAACAAAAAAGCGGCGGCCTTTTGTAGTGAAGTCAAAAATATTCCTCCTTGCTAGTTTAACACTTAGCTATTCTATTTCTCCGTGCTAAATTGAAATCCCTTTTATATAGAATTGGACATCTATATTGAGAGCAACAAGGCAGGTGACCAATATCATCAGGCTATCGTTAAATAAAATGTAAACCGATAAATGCACAGACATTATGTGAAAACATAATGTCTGTTTTCGTAGGGGCAATCCCCCCGTGGTTGCCTGCGTATAAACGATCTGACGTGAATAGACTTTCTATGGAACTAAGAAAAGCATTTCTTATCAGTCTGTTTTTCTTAATTCCACAGATCAGTTTCCTCTCGTTAGAATGCCCTCACGCGGGCAACCATAGGGGGATTGCCCCTACATCAAAAAGCAGAAATACAAAACTAAAGGAAATTAACGTTAATTTCCTTTGAAATTTTTTATAAGCATAGCCTGATAACATTGGGCAGGAGCCTGGCGCTCCGAAAAATAAAAACTAAAAGCAGGGACAGTGCACTAATTTTTAGTGCATCGTCCCCGCTTTTTATCTAGTATTATTTCGTTACAACTGTCTGAATGGTCCGAATCAGTTCCGCTTCGCCTTGACTAACCCACATACTGTACAGGCGTTCTGTCGTCAATTGGGAATATACATAATCACGGAAATGATAGAACTTGGCTGTCTTGAGCTCAGCTTCATTCATGCCATATTCGCTTTGTGCAATTTTTTCCAGTTCTTTA
Source organism: Pelosinus sp. (assembly GCA_021372375.1). Lineage (GTDB taxonomy): Bacteria > Bacillota > Negativicutes > Propionisporales > Propionisporaceae > JAJFUN01. Next base: position 30,198 of record JAJFUN010000178.1, read on the forward strand.
GTCATCCAGCCATTCATCGGGCCTGTTAGTACAAAGTCATGATCCCCGAGATGCGTAACAAAGCCTTCCATCCAGCGCGGCTGCGGCAATGTTTTCCCTTCACTGTCTAAAACACCAAGTGCCAGCGGATCCTTACCGGCAATTATTGCCGCGGCTTTGAGCCAGTCCACTACTTGCTGTTCCTCAGCAGGTGAGCTAGGAGCAGTATGCGCACACGCTATAGCTACTATTAATTCTTTGGGGAATCCGCGGTACATGGCTTCGGCAATGCTGAGAATATGATGAGCCCCGGTTCCCGCAATCTGGAATTCCGGAGTGCTGGCGCCATCTTGCTGCCACTGAAATACCCAAGGTTTATTCATATCATGCATCAACTCAGAAGCGACAATTATATCGCGATCAAGCTTAAAACCAAATACATCTTTATAAGCATTATAAATACCAAGTGCCACTTTAGTATTAACGGCTACGTGTGTCACCAGGCCGCCCGGATAGGCATGATGGCTTTGATAGCCGCTGCCCGGCGCAGCGTAAAAAGGCTGAGGAGCTTTCTTGTTATCAGCTAAAGCGGGTAAAAATTCTTCGGTCTTAGCACCAACTTTGATATACCCTGCTGCGTTTAAAGCGCTTTTCAGCTTTTCCTTTTGCTCATCCGTCTGGTACTGCGCCATAAGGCTGGGTACTGGATTTTTTAAATAATCAGTGACTTTGCTGCGTAAGTCCGCACTAGATAGTTCATTTGCTGTCTTTAACAAAAAATCATAATTATCCATAATGACTTTAGAATGTTCAGCCATACTAACCGCTGACATCGACTGGCAGTCCTGCAGACTGACAGGTGCGGCAAAAGCCTGGCTGCTAAACACTGCTAAAGCGGCTGTGGCTGCAATACATAAAGGTCTTGCAGCTATACTGTGCAGTAAACTCTTTACTCTCATTTCTATATCCTCCCAGAATTTAATTCTAGTTAAATTATAGAGGAAAAATTTACAACGAATATTATAGAATTGTTATTAAATTGTTAAAACTCTCCTTATTTACTCTGCCTTACCAACCTGAAAGTCTAGGTTTTTACTATTAGTTTTAATAAATCTAGCTGAGATAAAATTTAGAAGTGCAATAACCGCACCGCCTAAAAATACATACTTATAGCCGTTAGGACCGCTGTTATACCACACAAGCCCGCCGAATATCGGCAAAAAGACGGTGACCAGATGATCAATGCTCGTCCCTAGCGACAGGCTTGGCGAAATGTCCTCAGGCTTCACAGCTATTTTTCGCATATAGGTAGCCCTGGCCATGCTGACTGCATTCATCATCTGGTCAAGAACATAACAAATACAAATAACCAGCAGCGCTGTCTCAGCGGCAAATAAATCAGCAGCAAAGGCATACCCAAGACATACCAAAAAACACCCGGTAGCCTCAGCCATAAGCACAAACCTTTCCCCTAATCGGTCAATCATATGTCCAATCCACGGTTTGGTAAAAATTCCAAGAGTGGATACGATAAAAAACAGCATAGTCATGGTCGTTACGCTCTGGCGAAAAACATCCACCAATACCCATGGGCCAAAAGTGATAAATATTTGTTTACGCGCCCCATAAAGCACACTTAGCCAGTAATAAAGACCATATTCTTGCCGATAAATAAAACGCCGCGGCTTTTTGACGCTATTAACCGGCTGCATAAAAAATAAAGGCACAGCTGCCAGTAAAAAGGCTACTGCCCCAATACTAAAGGCTGTCATAAAGCTAATATGCCAAAACTTATAGAGGCCCCATAGTATAGCGCTGCTTACTACCAGCGTAAAAGTATTCACGGCATTCATCCGACCAAGCTTCTTACCTAAGTCACCTGCTGAGGCAAAGCTCATACCAATACTGTTCGACAGCGGCATATAAATATGCGTCCCCATATTATAAACAAAAATACTCACAACCACCAAGCTATATTCCGGCGGAATAAGCCCTAAAGCAAGCATCCCGATAGCCGAAAGGATATTTCCTACCAGCATGGTTTTGACATCACCCAAAAAGGCCAGCGATCCAATAATAAACACCATTAAGAGTCCTGGCAGTTCGCGCGGGAACTCCAGGGCTGACCGCTCAAGGATCATCATGCCAAGACCATCTTTGAGATAATTGGTCAGCGTGGCACCGTCCACACTTTGCGCAATTCCCACAAAAGCAGTTGATAATAAAAATAATAAATAATTACGGTCCATTTCCTTTAAAAATTTCATGTACTCACATCCTATTAGCATAAATTAAACTAATTTATTCAACAAATAATTTATTCGTTAAATAAACTATGCTATTATTATACCTAAGCTAAACAGATAAATCATGGATTATATTATTAACTATTAGCACAATATGAATATAGGAGAATTATAATGAGCAGAGAGCCCGAACCGGCCAGCCACTTACCCTGGGATTACCATTTATATCGCAATTTCCCCGTAAAAATTACACGCTTTGAATGCTTTGAATGCTTTGAAAACACCCCCATGTTTCAAAACCACTGGCATGAACAAATGCAAATCATTTACTTTGAAAAAGGTGAAGCAACCATCCTCTGCAATGCCATTTCTTATACGCTAAAGGCCGGCGATATCCTGATAATTAACTGCAATGAAATTCATTACGGCATGACCCATCACGGAAATTTAATATTTCATATCATAAAACCGGGTTTTAACTTTTTGGCAAGCAGTCAAGAAGATTGGTGTCAGACGAAATATATCGCGCCCCTTATGCAAGGACATCTTGTTTTTCAGAATCAAATTTCGGCTGATACAGCACTTTCGGCGATCATTCAAAAGGTTATCGCCGAATTCAATACGCAGAATATCGGATTCGAACTAATTATCAAGTCCTACATTTACCAAATCCTCGTCTATCTCTTGCGCCATTATCAAAAGGGAAGCGCTCCGTCAGCTCAAGAACGTCAGCAAAAAACACTATACCAGCTGCGCTCAGCACTGGACTTTATTGATAAGCATTACACCGAAAATATCCACTTATGCCAATTAGCCAGTTTAGCTAATATGAGCAGCCAGCATTTTTGCCGGCTATTTAAAGGATTAACCGGCAAAAGCCCCATAGATTATATCAACAGCCTGCGTATTGATAAAGCCGTGACCCTTCTGACAGAAGACCACCTCAACATTAGCGAAATTGCGCAAGCTGTCGGCTTTGATGACAGCAACTATTTTAGCCGAATCTTTAGGAAATACAAAAAAATCTCTCCCACAACTCTCAAAAAAGGCGTCACAAAATAGGATAAATCCTATTTTGTGACGCCTTTTCCTCATTCTATTCCCCCGAAATAGTTAAAGCAGTTATTTTTAGTGAAGGCGAGGAAACAGCTCCTTTACATTTTAAATCACTGGCAACCTCCTCAACCTCCCCTAATAGATCATACAAATTACCTGCTGCCGTAATCTGATTGATGGGCCGGTCCACTTTGCCATGCTCAATGAGAAAACCTCGCGCGGCCAGCGAAAAATCGCCGGATACCGTATTTATCCCGGCATGCATGCCTTGCAGCTCGGTAATTAAAATGCCTTCTGGCATTTGACTGATGATTTCATCAAGTGAGTTTTTCCCAGGCTCTAGGTATACATTATGGGGGCCGACTGTTACTGCCGCGGCATAGCCATTCTTGACAGCATTGCCTGTAGAAATAGTTCCGGCCTTCTTGGCGGTCTTCTGATTATGCATAAAAGTCTTAAGTATTCCTTTATCTATTAAATTGATTTTTCGCGTCGGATATCCTTCCGCATCAAAAGCCGCAGTGCCTAGAACTCCTGGCATTAAGGGGTTTTCAACCAAAATAATATTACTGCCGGCGACTTGTTCACCAAGCCTGCTCTCAAAACGTGAAAAGCCCTTCTGCACAGTTTCAGCAGATAGTGTCGCAACCAAAAAGCCCAACAGCGTTGTCGCAGTCTCATAATGTAAAACAATGGGGTAATTTCCTGAAGCAATAGAAGCTGCCCCTAGTTGACTTACAGCCTCGGTGGCTGCTTTTTGGGCAATACTTTGAAGATTTATTTCGCCAAAATCCCGCAGTGTAAAATCAAATTCACCGCCTGTTGTCGTCTCAGCGCCGCTGTCGGCCATCAAATACACGCCGGCACTAATATAGGCAAAAGACTCCTGACACGATAATCCCTTGGTATTAGCAATTACCGTCTCCCCCTCAACTTTTGAGACCTTACACTGGATTACCTGCTTGATGGCAGGGTCGGCACTGAGCGCCGCATCTTCGAGCGTAAAGGCTGCTGAAATCAGCTGCTCTGCTTGAGTTTCTTTAATGGCTTTACTCACCGGCTCCACCGCAGCATAGGTTTTAGCGCCTGCGAACAACGCTTCCTTATCTGTATCTTCCAAGATTTCCGCATTAGCCTTTGCTTCTTGCAGCAAAGAATTAATAGATTCATCATCTAGCTTTTCTGTAGAAGAATAACCCATATTCCCTGCATAAATCCCCCGCAAGGATACACCGCCTTGCTCTGTAATGACATAATTCTTGATTGTTTTATCCTGCACATTCACAGACGTAGCTTTACTCTCTGCATAGTAAATTTCCATATCAGCAAACCCCAGCGCTGTCCCCTTAGCAAAAAGTGCTTTTTTAAATTCCCCGATATACAAAGTTATCCTTCCTTTCTGCCGCCGACTGTCAGCTCGGTTACCCTGAGCATGGGCTGCCCGACCGTAACCGGCACTGTACCGCTCACTGACCCGCACATGCCAATTTCATGTTTTAGATTACTTGCGACTCTGTCAATTTTTTTAAGCGTATCCATACCGTTGCCAATAAGGATAGCCCCTTTAATTGGCTCGGCTATTTTCCCCTTGCGAATGATATAGCCTTCCCGCACCGCAAAATTATAATCACCTGTTGGCGGATTAACCGAGCCGCCCCCCATGTATTTGGCGTAAATGCCAAACTCAGTATCAGCGATAATTTCCTCAGGCGAGGATGTGCCTGCAGCAATATAGGTATTATTCATGCGTGAGGTTGGCGCATAGCGATAAGACTCACGCCTCGCTGAACCAGTCGGCGCCATATTCATCCGGCGGCTGCCCAGCTTATCAATGAGAAAACCTGTCAGCACTCCGTCTTTAATTAAACAGTTTTTCTGCGTTCTTTTTCCCTCATCATCCACATTTAAGGAACCCCATGTATTTGGCATTGTCCCGTCATCATAAGCACTAACAAGGGAGGATGCTACGACCTCACCTAATTTATCGGCAAAAACAGAAGCCTTATAGGCTACGCTGGTTGCTTCTAGGCCATGCCCGCAGGCCTCATGAAAAAGCACACCGCCAAAGCCGTTATCAATAATAACCGGGAACTTGCCTGATGGCGCAAAACTGGCATTTAGGACGGTTTTAGCGCTCCTGGCAGCCTCCCGGGCATAGCTTTCAATATCAAGTGCTTCCATATACTCTAGGCCGCCAAAATATCCTGGCGCCATATAGCCGGTTTCTTTTTCATTTCCCTGGACAGCCATAGCCTGAATGGAGAGACGGTTTCGACTGCGCGTATCTTCGATATACACTCCGTCAGTACTTGCAATCAATACATTTTGTACAGAATCGGCAAAGGATATATTGGTCTGGGTAATTACTTGATCAAAACTCTTGGCCGCTGTATGAGCCCGCCGCAGCCACTCTATTTTCCGCTGTTTGCTGATACTGTCAGGTAGTATTTTTATTTCATGTGCACTAGAAATACTGCTTTTTTGCAAGTCTAAAATTATTGCTGCTCTATCCCCAGTAATGGCCTTGGCGGCGGTGCGCGCCACTTTAATTAAATTCTCCTCGCAGCAATCATTGGTATAAGCATACACCGAAAAAAAACCTTTAAAAATACGAATGCCTGCCCCAAAGTCACGGCCGGATAAGGCCTTTTCCATGATGCCCCCAATCATACTTAGTGAGCTTTTGGTTTTATCCTCGACAAAGATTTCCGCAAAATCTCCGCCTGTTTCAACTGCCGCCTGGAGTACCCGCTCAATCGTTCCTTGTGCTATCAATGCATGATCCATCTCCTTATTTAAATATAAATATTTTACTTTATTCCTCAGTGCATAACATTATACCTTATACATCAACTCAGCTATTAACTTTACGCAATGTAACCAATGCGTCCGCAACTCTATCCAAAACTTCGCCCCAATCCCCGGCCCGATTCTGCCGAAAGAGCCTCATCGAAGCATACCAGGGACTGTCCTCCCTATCTAACTGCCAGCGCCAGTCTGAATTGACATCTAAGAGCAGCCAGGTCTTTTTCCCCATAGCCCCTGCCAGGTGAGCCACAGAAGTATCCATTGTAATTACTAAATCAAGATTATGAATAGCGCCTGCCGTTTGCGCAAAATCAGTAAGTTTCGGTGATAAGTCAATAATTGCCCCATTATGCTGGCAATCGTCAGCATGTTTGCCAACCTGCAGACTAAACCAGCAAACATCACTAATGCCAAACAACCGGTCAAATTCTGCGATAGGAATAGACCGAAAATTATCATGTGGGTTTTTAGGGTTTCCTGCCCAAACTATGCCTACCAGGTAGTTAGCAGCCCCCGAAACTACATCAAAATAATTCCGCCAAGCTTCTATATCCTCCGGTAACGCTGCGAGATAAGACTTTTTGCAGGGAATAGTTGCATCACGCGACTTAAATATAATCGGCATAGTCTGCAGGGAACAAGCATAATCGTAACATTCGAGTAAGGCTTTTTTATCAGCATATACCCGCAAATTACTATAATTTTCCGCTAATAACCGCAGCAAGGGCTCTTGCACTAATAAGACTGTTTCCGCGGCCATCAATACTACTTGTTCTATATAGCGTGCAAATTGCAATGAATCACCAAGTCCCTTACCATAGTACAGGAGCACCTTGCAATTGGTTAAATTTTCACCAAGCCAAGGCCTGATGCCAAGATTATTACAAGGCTTCGCATTTCGGCGGCATATTATTTCATACTGCTGCCAACCTTCCTCATACCGTCCCTGCAGCAAATAAAAAAAGGCTGCACCAAGCTCTATATCATCACATGCAGGGCACAGCTCCACCGCTTGCCGCACACAGACTTCAGCTTCAGCAAAACGTTTTTGGTTTTTTAATAAAATCCCGAGGTTATAATATCCAACCGCAAAGTATGGATTAATTTCCAAAGCATGTCGATAATATGCTTCAGCCTCTTCTATCCGGTATAGGTTTTCCTTTAGTATGGCCAGACTATTATAGCTCTCCGCAGAGTCAGGATTTAACTCAAGCGCACGGCAGAAACAAAACTCCGCATCTGCCCACAGCCTCCTTCCGACATAGACTAGGCCCAAATTATAATACGCCTTTTCAAAATCTTCCTTGATGTCAATTGCTTTCCGAAAAAAAGCCTCCGCCTCATCAAGCTGATCTCTTTGCTCAAAAACATACCCAAGATTATGATAGGCTTCTGCAAAGTCAGCGTTTTCTTTAATACTCTCGCATAAATAGGCTATAGCCTTATCCCAGTCTTTATGCTCTATCGCCTGACTTGCTAACGTAAAATAATCCTCCGCTTGCCCGTATTCATCAACACTACCTGGTAAAGTGCTCATACTATCGCTCCTAAAAGTGGCTTACTAAGTAAGCAGGGGTGCCTCAATTAGGATAAACCCTACTTTGAGACACCCCTTTATTTTCCCTTTGCGGCCTTAACTTTTATTTTTCAAATACAACAGCACATTTTTCTAAGAAATGACCATCCCGATTGGCTGCCAAAATCTTATCGCCGTCCTCTTTGCTGATTACTACATTGCAATTATTGCGCGTTAGACTTACAGCCTTAATAATGAGCGGTCTTGCCCCTGCTCTGGACTGTCCATTTTCAGCTTCCTGCACTAATTCAGAGGTTGGCGCATAATCAACCATTCCTTTTGAAATTGCAAAATTAGGATCAATATTTACGCTGCCGTAAATACTGCGTCCATTCACATCTTCAATTCCTGGCGAAAAGGTAGCCTGCAAATCAAGTCCTCGACCATCAATAACAACCCCGGTATAAGCAAAATTCCCGTTAGACCGTATATACTCTGGCGAAGGAGCCGGAAATGCCTGTACGTCTCTTGTCGCTGGCAGCACAGCACCTGCGATGCCATCAGAACCATATAAATTTACCGCCATAACAACCTGATAAGAACCGTCCGGCATAGCCTGCTCACGAATAATTTTAGCGCCCTTTATCAAGCCTGAAACTTTGGTTTTTACAATATCGCTGCTGATTTGCAGATTAGCCAGCGTAGTTTCAGCATCAACCTGCACACCGTCAATAGTTTCCGCCAAATTACGGTAAGCATCCACAATGGCTGCCCGGCGCGCGAGCACTTTAGCTTGCGCTACACTTATGGCATTAGCTGGCGGCACCCCCGTACCGATGGCTTCAACAACGCCTTGTTCCCAGGTTACTCTGCCTGCTTGTCCGGTTTCTTCAATCAGCACAGTGCTGGCAGCAAACACGGAACTGGCGGCAAACATCAACACTACACAAACTATTGCTACAATTTTTGATAACTTCTTCACAGTAACAATCCCCCTATCGATTAATTATTAGAAAACAAATTATTTATACCGATAAAAAATCAAGCATGCCCCCCTCCGCCAATAATACGTTTATAAATATGATAAGTGCTAATCTTTAGTACCACTCTTCCAGGTAAAGCCCCAATTAAATGCCTGATCCATAGCATCTCTGGTGTCAAAATACTGCACAATCCTAGTTACCTTCCATTTCCCATTAGCATCACTTTCAATTGCAGCAATGGCACAGGTACGCTCATTGTTGTTGTCTGCGTCTAATTTCACAATAATATCCGGTTTGCCCGGTTGCTTTATTGTAATGAAGCCATCAATTTCCGAAAATTTGGCCACCCCGGCATATATATAAGAATAAATCAAAATGCGTTTAAATTCACTTTGCTTCATACCGTTAATCTTTAAATTTTCCCCGCTTAAGGCGCGACCCGAACGGTCATCCTTATCCAGATGAATATAAGGCGCCTGATTAAAATCGCCAAAGCTACTATTTAGAGAATCAATCGCACTTTTCTGACCGTTTTTGAGTTCCCAAAAGCAGCCTAAATCCAAGTCAACTTTGTCATTAGCGCCAATAAAGTCTTTGCGCCCCCGATACCAATTCAAATTTATGCTGACATCACCGGTAATCTCAGCCGAGTCACCGGCTTTCTCCAAAACAATTTGGGTAAGTTCAGCATTAAATGGCTCTACTGCCGGGGAAACCTGCGGAATAATGGCCTGAATTCCATTAGCCCCATAAAGCGGTACCCGCAGTGTTACCCGATACGATCCGTCAGAAAGCCGCTGCTGACTTTTTACAGCTGCGCCGCTCACAAAACCCAGTATTTTAGTTTCCACGCTATTTGTCATAAGATTTCCGACTGTAGTCTGCTTATCAATATGTACTCTGGTAATTACATCCAATAGATTGCGGAATGCATCCGACATTGCCGCCCGCCTTGCCAAAGCATTAGCCTGTGCCGAAGTTACTGCACTAGCTGAAGCAAAGCCATGACCGTCCGCTTCTACAAAACCAGCCTGCCAATCAATACCGTTCGCGCTGGCTGGGCTTGTAAACAGACCTAGACAAAGTATGGCCAAAATAATTGTTATTCTGCTAAGCTTCATTCCGCACACTCCTTAATCTTAAACTTTATTATAAATTGCAGCCTTGCAAATATTATATCACCTTATATATTCGACATAGACTAATATAATCCTTCCATGATTTTCTATTTATAAACTGTATACAAATCCTGCGGGAGCTTGCCGACCAGCGGTGAAACAGCCCCGTCAGCAAATAAAATTAGACGGTGCAGGGCCCGTGTACACACAGTATAGAAAAAATTGCAGTCTGCTTGGCGGCCATAATTTTTTTCATCAGCATCAATAATCAGCACCGCATCAAATTCGAGGCCCTTGGCTAAATACCCGGGAATAGCGACAATACCCTGATGAAAACGATCATCTTCACTAACAATCAGACTCAAGTCCATCTTTACCACCAATTCATTATAGATGACACGGGAGTTTTCGGCTGTTTTGCCAATCAGCGCAATGGACTGACAGCCTTCGCGCTTTAATTTATCGATTGTTTCAGCAGCTATTTGAGGCAATGTCCGTTTTTTTACGTAAATAACTTCCGGCTTAGTCCCTGAGCGATTAACACATTCAACCTTATACTTAGCAGATAGTAGCGCCTGACAAAAAGCCTGTATTTCCTTGGTCGAACGATAGCTGCGCCGCAGACGAAAATTCATTGGTGCTTCGCTCGCAATAATCTCGCCGGCAGTTTGAAAATCCGCCGTGTTCAAATAGGGATGCACAGCCTGGCAAGGATCACCAAGAACAGTCCAGGAAGCTAGCGGAAATAGCTCACGTACAATTTTATATTGCAGTGCAGTATAGTCCTGTGCTTCATCAATGACCAAATGCTTAATGTCATGATTGACCGCAAAACCGGCCAGCCGCCCATAAAAATATAAAAAAGCAAATGAATCCTCATAGGGTATTTTGCCCTGCCGCAGGCTAGAAAGCGTCTGCCGCGAAAGCTGTTGCCACTTATCAGGATATTTTACATTGCTGTCAAACCGCCGTCTAAAGGCCGCATCAGCTAAAAGCCGCTGATAGAGCGCCAGCGGATCAAACGTAGTGAGCCGCTCAACCTCAGAACTTATTGGTGTCAGTTCCTCTTTGGCGGCAATACGGGCCAAAACCTTAATGGTCTTGGGGTTGACCTCTTCGCCGGTGCCCGTAATTCTTTGAACATGCTTATTTCTAAGCTCATGCACCAAGTCCCGCATACGGGTGCGAATCTGTTCGCGTATTTTGCCAAGCCGCCGCTTAAGCGGTAAAAAGCCGAAGCTTTTATTATAACGCCGCCAGTCAGCTTTGCTGAAAATCAGTTGTCCCTGAAAGGTCAGTGCCGGATAGTCCAAAATCCACTGTTTATCAATATACTCAATTGCTTTATTTAGCAGTATTTCAAAGTCCCCAGACGTCTTATAAGAAATATTAGCGATTCTAAGCTCTATCTCCGGCACCGAGAAGCGGGAAAAAAGATATTCAAGCTGCTCGGCACGGGTCTCAAAGTCGAGTTGACCCTCATTTTTGGCCTGTGCCACATAATCCTGAAAAGTCATTTGCAAGACATTCTCTTCACCAATTTCAGGCAATACATTGGAAATATAATCACTAAAAATATGATTAGGCGATAAAATTAGAATGTTTTTCGCGGAAATCTGATTACGATCCCGATATAAAAGGTAGGCAATCCGGTGCATGGCAATTGAGGTCTTACCGCTGCCGGCAGGACCTTCGACAAACAGCACGCGGCAGGCATCATTACGGATAATCTGATTTTGCTCGCGCTGAATGCTTGTCACAATGGTATGCATTTTATCGTCGGCGCTTTTACTAAGAATTTCCCTAAGTATTTCGTCATCTATTTGAATATCAGCATCAAATAGATGCACAATTTTACCATTATGAATAGTATACTGCCGCTTTAAGGTAATAGTCCCCTCAACCTTGCCGGCCGGACATTCGTAACAAGCGGGACCTCGTTCAAAATCATAAAACATGCCCGCAACAGGCGTCCGCCAATCATAAATAAGTATTTCCCCCGTAGTCTGATCACTAAAAGAAGCGATGCCAATATAAAATTGCTCTGGAATACTAGAATAAGCTTCTTCGACAAAATCAATCCTGCCAAAATAAGGAGAATCTATCATACGCTTTAGCTGCTCATATTTATGGTGGGCCAGCGCAGTGATGGACCGCTGACGATCAATGGCTTCAATCATTTGGGCTTCGTCAGTTTTACTGCTGCTTTCCCAGTAACTTTTTAGCGTTCCTTTTAGTTCACCTTGAAAACTGCTAAAGTCCACACCACTAGCCTTTAGCTCTGCCTTTAGCTGCTCTAGTGTAGAGTGCAGCCGTACTTCTTCTTTGCTTCGCTCCTCTTGGTTCATACCATGCCCCTCTTTGCTAATCCTCTGTAAACCCTTGGTGATACATAGATATTTTGCTACTTATATAGTATCGTTTATTATAACAAAAATGCATATACCTAGCAATAAAAAGAAGTCTTTGCCCTTTGTATGAGAGTGTCTTATGTGTGTACTTGGTATATCTTTACTAATTTTGCTAAAAATATACCGCGAGCTATTGCCCGCGGCCTGTCAGTATATATTTATCAATCATTTTCGTAGGATGATAGGACTGCTTGGCTTTACGGAGACCTTCAATCCCCATATCTTCTTCCCGGTTAATATACGTCATATTCTGCCAGGTATGCAAACAAAATTCCTGATTTATAAGCGGGTACAAGCCCCGAATATCGGGATCGCCTTTTTCCACATGAATAACAGCTGTGTCCTCATTAATCTGTTCGCCAAAGGAAAAAGCCTGTACTTTGCCGTCTAAGAGGATAACGCCGCCGACAAAATCCAATTTGTCCATATTACGTAAGGCTTCGACAATAGCATCCCGTTCGCATTTTAACGTACCATCATCATCACAGTCCTTCTTTTTACACCAGGCAATGGCCATCTCTATACAATCCTCCGCCAAATCCTTGGTGAGCGGTCGATACTCATAATCAGGATGCTCACGCTTGAAACTATTGATGTGATTTTTTTTGCTGTGATATTTGCGGCCCTTAAGCGAAATCAAATTTTCCGCCAGATACACATAGTCAAAATTATCGCGATCACTTTCCACTGAAAAATAGTCCGGTTTGGCAGCTGTCAAAAGATCAGTCACCGCTTTTTCGGCGCCCATAATCACAAACGGCCAGCCCTCTTCTTGAAATAGTGCTATAAATTTATCAAGCGCCCCGCCAAGATCAGCCTCCAGCGCACCAAACGGCGGCAGCACAAAATGTTCTTCTTCCCAAGTAGCCCGGACAAACAGAAAACCGTCTTCTTCGGCCCATTCAATATTGTACGGATTACGCCACATATATAGATTAGTAAAGTTAAAATGTGCTGTTTCATACCTTTTTAAGCGCAGATACTTGTCAAAGACAGCTTTATCAGCTAAAGTAAGTTGTTGGAATCGAATAATACCCACCCCTATTTTTATTTTATTCTTCATTAGAATGAACTATTTCCGCTAGAAAATTGCTCATTAACAATACGCCTTAATTTTACAACAAGGAGTATGCTATTGCAAACTCGAATAAGGTGAATAACCGGAAAGAAAAGGAGCCTACCTCATTATGCTAACAGCTGCACTGAATATATTACAAAAACACTATGGTTATCCAGCCTTTCGCAGCGGGCAAAAGAAAATTATCTCAAGCCTGCTCTCAGGCAAAGATACCTTAGCCATTATGCCGACAGGCGCCGGCAAATCACTATGCTTTCAAATCCCAGCTATGCTGCTGCCAGGTCTTACACTAGTGGTTTCACCACTAATTTCCCTAATGAAAGACCAGGTTGATGCGCTAAGCAATATTGGTCTTGCGGCGGCCTATATTAATAGCTCTCTGACGCTTAGTCAAACCAAGGAGCGACTTTATTTAGCCAAACAGGGCAAAATAAAGCTTTTGTATGTGGCGCCGGAACGCCTGGAATCAGATAGCTTCCGTCAGTTGCTGACAAGTGTAAGAATTTCCTTTATCGCCATTGACGAAGCGCACTGTGTCTCGCAATGGGGTCATGATTTTCGTCCCAGTTACCGTGCTATTGCCCCACTTATTAGCAGCCTAACAAATCGTCCTTTGGTTGGGGCCTTTACCGCTACAGCTACAACTGACGTACAAGTGGACATCACCCGCCTTCTCGCCATGCAGCATCCCAACACGTACATTACCAGTTTTGACCGCAAAAACTTATCTTTCACTGTACTACGCGGCGAAAACAAGCAAAATTTCGTCCTAAAATACGCAGACGCTAACCCGCAGCAATCAGGTATTATCTATGCTGCAACCCGGCGTGAAGTTGACGCGCTATATGAGCTATTATTAAAACACGGCCACAGTGCTGGACGCTACCATGCCGGCATGACTGATGACGAACGCAGTGCCAGTCAGGAAGCCTTTATCTATGATGATATTCACCTAATGGTCGCCACCAATGCCTTTGGCATGGGCATTGACAAATCCAATGTACGCTATGTAATACACTATAATATGCCAAAGAACATGGAAGCATACTATCAAGAAGCTGGCCGCGCAGGACGTGATGGCGAACCAGGCGACTGTATCCTCCTCTTTTCCCCGCAAGACCCGCTAACACAAAAATATCTAATCGAACAAAGTATTTCTGACCCGGAACGAAAAACACATGAATTTTCCCGTCTGCAGTTCATGGTGGATTATTGCCACACCCCGCGTTGCCTCAGGAAATTTATCCTAGGGTATTTTGGTGAGTCTGATAGCCCTGAGCAGTGCGGCAATTGCGGTAACTGCAACGATGATAGCGAGCTTACTGATATTACTGTTGACGCCCAAAAAATCTTTTCATGTATTCTCAGAATGAAGGAACGCTGGGGCATTGCCCTTGTCGTCGATGTACTCAGAGGCGGCAAAACCAAAAAAATCCGAGAACTTGCCTTTGATACTCTCTCCACCTATGGGATTGTCACAGATTACTCGGCCCAGGAACTCAAAGACCTCATTAATATGCTGACAGCGGAAGACTACCTTTCCTTAAGTGAAGGTAAGTATCCGATAATTAAACTGGCTCCCAGAGCCTATACCGTATTAAAAGGCGAAGCTAGGGTTTGGCAAAAAGTCCATAAGCGCCCTGTCAAAAAAGCTGCAGATAACTCGCTGTTTGAACTACTCAGGCAGTTGCGCCGCCAATTGGCCGAACGCGAACAAGTACCACCGTATGTCATTTTTGCCGATAGCACTCTCCGGGAAATGAGCGAAGTCTACCCGCTTGACCATGCTGCGCTCCGCACAATTAAGGGAGTGGGCGAAACCAAGCTAGCTCGCTACGGGGACGAATTTTTGCCGGTGATTAAGGAGTACGTCACCGCAAACCAAATCATCGTGCCCCAAGCGGTATTACCTACAACTATACCGATCACCTCTACACCTGCCGCGAAACCGGGAAAGCCAGCGGAGACGCCCAGTCATGTTCTCACAATGGAGCTGTACAAGCAAGGGAAGACCCTCGAAGAAATTGCCGCGGAGCGTAGTCTGCGGATAATCACCGTACAGGATCATCTGGTACGCTGCTCGGCCGAAGGGCATGAAATTGACTGGTCGCCGCTTATTCCGCCTGAAGAGGAGCCGCTAATCCTAAATGTCATTGAAAGTATAGGCGCAACAATGCTAAAACCCATTAAAGAGGCTTTGCCGCCGAAAATCAGCTATGAAACCATTAAGGCCGTACTTTGCAAACATAAGATGTAGTACTCCTTTCGGCGCTTCGCGCCTTTAAATTAATAGCGTATAATAAGCGAAGCTGCCGCACTAAGTGCGACAGCTTCGTTTTGCTTGTTTATAGTTCTTTCCCATTGACCTCAAGCATAATATGCAGCCCCGTTTGCTAGTGTATTACTCTGTAGGCGTTGGTGGATTGTTTGGCGCAGGATATACTTCAGGTATTATCATGACGACACAGGAAAATAACCATCATAGCAAATATAAAAGTTTATCCCCAGATAAGGCTGGATATTACTATGCGGCTCAGCGCTGCCGGCAAATGTACTCACCGCCGCCGTATTCAAATTAGCATTGTCGGTTTTCGTCGCCGCATAAATCGGTACTGTCGTGTTTGACAGCATACGATTTGTGGGATCACTCTTTAGCAGCTGCGTTGCTGCCGACTGGCCGACTAGCTGATGAGTATGACTTGGCATATTGGCTGTCGTCAACGCTACAGTTGTACTGCCTGTCACACTGCCTAAGTTCCCCGCTCCTTGTTGCATCCCCATCGGCACCTTGCCGGATAGATCAGGTACGCAAAAATTCTGATTTGGCGTGCCTCCATACCTATTTCCAATTACAGCATACAAAGACTCAAATTGTTGTACAGAATAACTTGCTCCATTGCATAATATCCAGCATTGCCCAGTAAGAAAAGAAATGTTACCAGCAAATAAACGAATCTCCCCAATAAAAGCTTCTGCCATTGATTCCGCCTCCTTCTAAGAACGCGGGGGAAAATACCCCTGCATCGCAATACAATAGTTCATTACTAAAAACGGCTGCATATTGGCATGTCCTTGACTGCCGCCGCTTGTTGATAACGAATTGATGTTCAAATTAACCTGGGAAGTCCCCGCAGCGCCATACAAATTCTGCCCGGCAGCGCCTGCTGCCAAAAAGCCATTTGTCGGACCTTTGGCCGTTCCTGCCGCCGTATTGGTAGCTACCAGATGCGTATGGGAAGGTACATTTGCAGCTTCAAGAACAACCGTTTCATTGCCTGCCTGAATTCCTTCGTTTTGAACTGGAATTACATCAGGCCTATTCATATAATTAGGACATACTGCAACCCGCCCCCGCAAATCCGGCAAAGCAAAAGTCGTGGTCCCATTGCCGCCATACGTCTTGCCGATAACAGCAAACAGCGCTGCGTAGTAGGGAATTTGCAATATTGTTCCGTCACAAAGATGCCACCCCCTAGGTATCATTCCCATAGCAAATAACTGTATTTCCCCAAGATATGGTTCCATCTTTTCATCCTCCTTTTTATTGCGGCTTAATTTGGCGTTGGATAAGCTCCATTTATACAAATAATAAAATTAATCGCCATCGAAGGCATTACATTGGCATGCTGCTGCTCCCCGCCCACAGCCTCTGTCAATGCCCCGGGATTAAAATTCATTTTCGTGGTAGTCTGAACATAATCTGTATAGTGCGCCACCGCAGTGTTTTGCGAACATACCATATTTGTCGGAACCACGCTTGTGGCAGCTGCACTCGACGCGTAAAGGGTATGCGTATGCGCCGGAATGTGCTGAACCGTCAGTTCGGCAGTAGTCGAGCCGCCTGCTTGGGCTAAGGTGCGCGGCGTCAACCCCCCCCCTGTTCCCGCCCCGATAGGAATTCGCCCCACTAAATTGGGTAGTCCAAATGTTTTTATTCCGTCGCCGCCATATGTTGCGCCAAGCAAAGTAAATAATGCCTGGTATTCTGAAACATTCAGCAAAGATCCATCACATACATGCCAGTTTACCGGTGGATTGGCACCAGCAAACATGATTACCTGACCTAAATATGCGTCCAAAGTGATTTCCTCCCCCATCTAAATTTTATAAACATGTAAATTGCTGTAGTCTACGAGCACCCCCTCCTTTCTCATAGAAGGATGACGCAGAAAAGACGGCTTTTCTGCGGCTGGTTTTATTGCATGTTAACTGTATAAGATCCTGCCGTCACCTGATCAGTCGATGAATATGTGGGAATTGTCGGGACACATCCTGAGCCCCAACTACCATTGCTACCATCCTCTCCAAATGTATAATAATGACCATACAACTCAGGCAAATCAAAAGTTACGGTGCCTCCTAAGCTTATTGGTTTTGTATATAATACATTCGTATAATCATTGTCACGGTATACGTTAATATTGCAAGCGGCAGTAGGATTAATAACGGTAACGTGGACTGGATTCGAGGACATCAAGGCAACGTTTACGGTTGCCGCCCCGCCATTTGTGATGGTCGTGCTCGCCGACGTTTTGTTGGTATAATTTGGTTTGTTGACGGTGAATGTATAGCTGCCTACCGGTATATTATTAATTGTCGCTACGCCTGACGCATCTGTCGTGCCTGTCAAGGCTGTGCCGTCAACAGTAACGGTTGCTGCAGCTAACGGATTTCCTTCGCTTGTTACTGTAATCGTCGCGCTGCCTGTCTGCTGCACCAAGGTAACGGATTCACTATCCGCTCCTCCGCTGGCTACGTTGATTATTGATGTCGACTTGTCATTATAGTTGGCTGCCGATACTGTTATCGTATGGTCAACACCGGATGTCACCGTAAAGGTATATACATTGCCGCTAGTCG
>JAJFUN010000186.1 GCA_021372375.1 Pelosinus sp.
TGCCAGTTAACCAATAGTATTGGCCGTCGCTGGCGCAATTAAAAATGCGTCAGCCAGAGTAGCTAGGGCAATATGTTCAACATGCCACTTTTTAGGTTCAGCCCACATATCTGTTATCACAGGATTACCGCTAATCTCACGAAAGGTTAACGGTGTAACAAACTCGGTTGCTGCCTTGGTCATAATAACATGTATAGCGGCCCCCGCCTTTTTAAGGCGGCTGACAACTTCAACTGTTTTGTAGGCCGCAATTCCTCCCGTTACACCTATGATAATATTTTTTCCTGTAAGCATTTTATTTGATACCTGTCTTAGTTCTTTCATAAGTAATCTGGTCGCCTGCTACTTCGGCCAAGGCAACTGTCACTTGTTTACTTGATTTGCATTCTACTAACGGTTTATCCCCGTCCAAAATCTCCCTAGCACGTTTAGCCGCCAATACAACCAGCGTATATTTACTATCTACTTTACTCACTAATACATCAAGTGTTGGATCAATCATAGTAACCCTCCTGTTATTTTGCAGTACTTTTGCACAAATTATTTATACAATCAAGATTACGCGTAGCTTTACATTTCTCGGCAACAATAATTGCCTGTACTTTTTTAACAGCCTGTGCAACCTCATCATTAACCACAATGTAATTATAATTTTGTGCACAGCTCAGTTCACCGCTCGCGCAGCTAAGTCGCTTTTTTATTACTTCCAGACTATCAGTGCCCCGTTTATAAATACGGTCAGCCAGTTCCTCTAGTGATGGCGGCATGATATAAAGAAATATCCCCTGCGGAAATTTCTTTTTCACCTGCATAGCCCCTTGAATATCAATCTCCAAGACAACATCCTGTCCATTATTTAGCTGCTGCTCAACATAATGACAGGGGGTACCATAATAATTTCCATATACCTCAGCCCATTCAAGCAGCTCATCTTTGTCGATCATCCCGGTAAACTCTTCACGGGACACAAACAGATAATTTACACCATGAACTTCTCCTGTACGAGGCGCACGAGTTGTTGCAGAAATTGAATATTTAAGCTCAGGTAAGCTTTGCAGGAGTTCTTTGCAAATCGTTCCCTTACCAGCACCGGACGGTCCCGATAGTACTAGTAAAACCCCTTGCTGTGACATTGCATTAACCCCTTTCCAAAACTATTCAAGATTATCCTCTGGTACTTCTTTGCTAACCAAACGATGCGCTACCGTCTCAGGCTGTACCGCTGATAAAATGACATGATCACTATCAGCGATAATTACTGCACGTGTGCGGCGGCCATAGGTTGCGTCAATTAACATACCTCTGTCGCGTGCTTCCTGAATAATTCTTTTAATCGGCGCTGACTCAGGACTAACGATCGAAATAATGCGATTAGCGGATACAATGTTGCCAAAACCAATGTTAATAAGTTTAATTTCCATAAATGTTCTTCCTCTCTATACTTAATCAGTAGATTAGCCTACTCTATATTTTGGATTTGCTCTCTGATTTTTTCTATTTCACTTTTAATTTCTATTACAATATTGGCTACTGCTGCATCACTCGCCTTGGAGGCGATCGTATTGGTTTCGCGGTTAATTTCCTGCACAATAAAGTCAAGCTTTCGGCCTACCGCATCCTCTGTCTGAAGATTTAAGCGAAACTGTGCTACATGACTATGTAAACGCACCAGTTCTTCGGTAAAATTCGTACGCTCAGCAAACAAGGCGGTCTCTTGCAAAAGTCTTGTTTCATCAGGCTCGGCCTTAACAGCTGTCAAGAGTTCCCGCATTCTAATGAGTAATTTTTCGCGGTATTCCGTTAGAATCTCTGGGGCACGTGCTTCAATGGCCTGAATATCACCGTCAAGTTTATCAAGCCGCGAGAGCAAATCCTTTTGAATATTCTCACCTTCGAGCAGCCGCATCGACATCAGATTATTTAAGGCCGTATCAATAGCCGTCGACAAATTAGGCCATAAAGCTTCTACATCTTCGGCTAAATCTTCCACCTTAATAATATCCGGATATTTAGCAATATGATACACATTTTCAGTTTCCGAATGTAACGCTGCACCAAACACCTGGGATAAATCTCCTAACGCCTTATGGTACGCCATTGCCAATTCCTTGTCAACCCTGACCGTTCTGTTTTTATTGCCAAATTCTTCGACGGTAATAAAAACATCGCTGCGTCCCCGGGATATTGTTCCTGAGACAGCGCGGCGAATTTTATCTTCAAGTATACCATAATTTTTTGGCATACGGATAACTACTTCATTAAAACGATGATTCACTGCTTTTATTTCCACGGTAAAACGATGAGTACTATCTAAATATTCTCCTCGGCCAAAGCCAGTCATACTTTTAAGCACTGCTATTACACCTCTTTATGTATTGTATTATTGGCGATATAAATATATTTAATGCTATTTTGTCTATAACAACTTCGCCTTTCTTCCTCTAATTCCTTTTTTAGTTAACAAACCGCTGCCAATAATTCATAAACAAAAAAAATGGGGTTCTTAGCCCCAAGTTTACAAGGTTACCTAAAAGAGGCTGTTACAAAATACCCATCTGCGTTGCTCACTCCGACGTACCCCTAGTACGCCTGCGCTGTGCTCCTCGCCCTGCCTAGCATCTGTGCAGTTTGTAACCGTCTCTAACAGCGAACTACTTTATTTTAGCTAAATCGAAATAAAAACTTCGTTTCATGTTTTCATTACTCACGGTTAATAGAACCGGCTTATCAGCAGCAGTATCCTGCTCCTGAAAATAAAAATAAGCCTGCACCATATATACCACGCGATTATCCGCTAAGGTCATCTTTGCTGCCCCTGCTGGTACCGAAGCCTGATGTGCAGCAATATATTTTTTATCTTGGTTCAAAGCAGCAGTAATATTTTTGGCAAATTGTTCGTCCTGACCAAACAGGGTAACACTAAATATCAGAAACCCGCCATAATCTTGTAGTACTTTGTCACTATCGGCAATATCTACCTTTTGACCCTTTAATACTTTTTCGCGGGAATCTGCCGCCAGACACAAAAACGGCGAATACAAGTAAGCACGATCGGTTGTTTCATCTAATTTGAAAGCTTTTTCTTCATAAGACGTCCATGGCGTTAAAAACTCAGTATATTCCATACTGCTTTTATATTTGCCATACTCTTGCGCCTCTTTAATTAATTCATCGGTAACCGGCGCGATGGCCATAACATGAATATAGAAGACTCCCATAAAAATTATCAACAACCCCAGAATCCTCACCGCAGCACCTCCACCTATTCTGCTTAATATTACGCCACAAATCAGGAAAAATCCTCTAAAATGGAATAATTATTTTTCATTCTTATATATTCCGGCAAAAACCTCAGTCGCTGGGCCAGTAATATATACATGGTTATCAGTGCTATTCCATTCCACTAATAAAGAACCGCCCGTCAGATGAACCGTAGCTTGTCGCTCAATTTTTTCATTGAGCACCGCCGCCACAACTGATGCACAGGCGCCTGTGCCGCAAGCCAAAGTAATACCCGCCCCTCGTTCCCAGACACGCATGCGAATATTTTTTCTGTCAATAACCTCAATAAATTCTACATTGGTTTTTTGGGGAAATAAAGGATTGGTTTCAATCAGCGGCCCAATGGCCGTTAAATCAACAGCTTTTACATCCTCAACAAAAGTAATAGTGTGGGGATTTCCCATGGAAACACAAGTAATAGCATAGGTATTTCCTAAAACCTTTAAAGGTAACTTAAAAATTTGTTCTTCCTCCGGGCCGCTAGCCGGTATTTCCTTTCTGGTCAGACGCGGCATTCCCATATCAACCCTTATGGCCTGAATTTCCTTGCCGTTTAAAATCAATTCAGGTTTAATGAGTCCGGCGCCGGTTTCTAAGGTAATCTTCCGTTTATCAGTTAAGCCATTTTCATATACATAGCGTGCTACGCAGCGCGTCGCATTACCGCACATCTCAGCTTCACTGCCGTCAGAATTAAAAATGCGCATTTGAAAATCAGCGCATGCTGACGGTAAAATCAGCACTAGACCGTCAGCACCAATACCAAAATGGCGATCACAAATTTGTACGGCGGCTGCTTTATAATCGCTAATTTTTTCTTTAAAACCATCGACAATAACAAAATCATTTCCTAGTCCGTGCCATTTAGTAAACTGCATGCTGTTTCCTCCTTAGATAGCTATGTCCTGCTATATAAAATTCTCTTTTTTGAGTCTGTTACAAAGTACCCATCTGCGTCGTAGCTCCTCAGCCGCTTGCTTGACGTACCCCCGTATGCCTGCGCGGCTCGGCTTCCGGTGCGCCTAGCATCTGTGCACTTTGTAACAGCCTCTTTTAGGTTTGCGGAAAAGTAAATATTTAAGACCGTTTAGCATAAACGCCCAGCCTGATATTACTATGATAAGCAGCCAATCATAGAAAGTTAGCGCAACCGTTTGAAATACATCGCGCAAAAACGGATTATAAATAACTGCTAGTTCCATTAGAATAGAACAAAAAACTGTAAAAATCAAGAATTTATTTTTTGATAACCCAATTTCAAAAGCAGATACCGTTTCCGAACGGCAGTCAAATACATGGAACAGCTGTGATACAACTAAGGTAACAAATGCCATAGTTCTCGCCAGCTCTAAATCAGAGCGTACAAGGTACACCAGTGCAAAGATAAAAACAGTGCTGCCCCCAATCTGTAAGCCGCGCATAATAATCTTGCGGCTGAGGCCCCGGGAAAAAACACTTTCTTTAGAGCTTCTAGGCGGCCTATGCATAACAGCCGGATCATGTGCATCAATGCCAAGGGCAATTGCGGGTAATCCGTCAGTAATCAGATTAACCCAAAGTATTTGCACAGGCAAGAGCGGTAAAGGCAGCCCTATTACAATAGCAATAAACATGGTAAGTACTTCACCTAGGTTACAAGCCAGGAGATAGCGGATAAATTTGCGGATGTTATCATAAATGCAGCGGCCTTCTTCTACAGCGGCCACAATTGTGGCAAAATTATCATCTGTTAAAATCATGGCTGACGCTTCTTTAGTGACATCTGTCCCAGTATTTCCCATCGAAATGCCGATATTTGCTTCGCGGATCGCCGGTGCATCGTTTACCCCGTCACCAGTCATGGCTACAACATGCCCGCATCTTTTTAGGGCTTTAACAATACGAAGTTTATGCACAGGCGAAACTCTGGCATAGACTGTCACATTATTTACTATTTTCCGCAGTGCGTCATCACTCAGCTCATCAAGCTGCAGTCCGGTCAGACTTTGATGCACTTCTTCCCTAAAAATATTAAGTTCTTTGGCAATTGCGAGCGCTGTGCTCGGATGATCGCCGGTAATCATCACGGTTTTAATACCGGCCTCTTTGCATACTTCTATTGCCTGTTTGGCTTCCATCCGCGGCGGATCAATCATGCCGATTAAGCCAGCGAAAACCATATTCTTTTCCAGTGTTTCCGTTATTTCAAACCGAAAATCCTTGGCGTTTACCCGTCTGTACGCCAGCGCCAAAACCCTTAGTGACTTAGCGGCCATTTCATCATTGGCCGCATAAATTTTCGCCTTTATCTCGGAAGACATCAGCTCTTCCTTGTCGCCATTATGATAATAACGGCATATTTCCAAAATAGTATCGGCCGCGCCTTTGGTGTATAGCATAAAGCTGGTTTTATCTTCATATACCACAGACATCCGTCTTTTTTCTGACTCAAAAGGAAATTCCGCTAACCGCTTATATGTTTTTTCTATTTCACCGCGCCACACGCCTATTTTTGCAGCAGCGACAAGCAGCGCCCCCTCTGTCGGGTCACCCTCAATACTCCATTTTCCCTCAGCTTTGCCGCGCCACAAGCCGGAAATACCTACGTTATTGCGTTTTAAAATGCTATTATTGCATAAGGCGCCAATCAAAAGGCTTTGCTGCAAAGCTTGATCCGCTTTGGCGGTAATTTCCTCGTTATTAAGTAAAAAACTACCCTTAATTCCATAGCCCTCACCTGTAATATCATACATATTACGCAGTGTAAACAGCTTGCGCACTGTCATGGCATTTTGCGTAAGGGTACCCGTCTTATCTGAACATATCACGGTAGTACAGCCTAGAGTTTCCACGGCAGGAAGCTTTCGTATAATGGCATTTCGCTTAATCATCCGCTGAATGCCTAAGGCCAAAGCGACTGTTACGATTGCCGGCAGTCCCTCAGGAATAGCAGCTACCGCTAAACTAATCCCGGCCATACACATTAGGAAAAAGGATTCTCCTTTTAATATACCCACAATTACAACAATTAGACAAATCGCCAGACACGACCATACTAAAAGCTTGCCTAAATGTTCTAAACGCTGCTCAAGCGGTGTAGCCTCCTGTTTAGTGCTGTCAAGCATTCCAGCAATATGCCCTACCTCGGTTCCCATACCGGTCGCACATACAACAGCCTTGCCCCGCCCCCTTGTTATAATGGTGCTGGCGTAAATCATATTTTTGCGATCACCGAGCGAGGTATTTTCCTCAAACTGCATTACTGCCGTTTTTCTTACTGTCAAGGATTCTCCTGTCAGGGCCGCCTCGTCCGCTTCCATGTTTTGCGCTTCAATGATCCGGCCGTCAGCGGCCAGTTTATCACCGGATTCGATAACCATAATGTCGCCTGGTACCAAATCACGGGCCGGCAGCTGCTGCAAAATACCATTACGAATAACCTTAGCCGTAGCCGCCGCTAATTTCTGCAAAAGTTCCAGGGATTTTTCGGCGCGAAATTCCTGCACAAACCCGAGTACCGCATTGAGCACCACAATAATTAAGATGGTAATTGAATCAGCATACTCACCCAAAAAAGCCGAAATAAGCGTTGCTGCAAGCAAAATTAAGACCATAAAATCCTTAAACTGATCAAGAAACTTTAAGACCCAGGATGTCTTGTTTTTCGCCGTCATTTCATTGTAGCCAAATTTTTGCAGCCTACTTTTTACTTCCTGTGAAGATAAACCCTCTTTTCCATCCGTCTGCCAAAAAGAGATCACTTCATTTTCGGTACGTGCATGCCACTTTTTATTATCCACCAAGGCCACCTCGCTACTCGTTGTTTCGTTTACATGGTATTCTTAAGAAGCGGTAAATAGACCTGTTTGACCAAAAGTTAAATCAGGTGCTATACTAATAGCATTTACGAGACTGTTACATATTTGGTAACAGTCTCCTTGATGGAGGATAAAAGCATGAGTCTTGATGGTTTTTCGCTAAGACCGTTAGTAAATGAGCTCAATGAGAAACTAGCCGGTGGAAGAATCGACCGCATCTTCCAGCCGGATAAGCATACGTTAATTATTATTGTACGGCAGTTTAACGAAACCCTGCGGCTTTTAGTATCTGTAGATGCTGAGCACCCGCGCCTTCATATCACCGCAGACATCCCGGAAAACCCGGCTAGCCCCCCGGCTTTTTGCATGTTGCTCAGAAAGCATTTTGAAGACGGCCGCATTGCTGCAATCACCCAGCACGGGCTTGACCGCATTGTCGCCTTACAGGTTGATGTGCGCAAAGATCGCGGCACAATTGTCACAAAAAGCCTGGTTATTGAATTGATGGGTAAACATAGCAACATTATCTTTGTTACCGATAACCTTGTTGTCGATGCAATTAAACGCGTTGGCTTTAACATCAGCCGCGTACGACAGGTTTTGCCCGGAAAAGAATACCTATATCCGCCCGGACAAACCAAAATAGATATTCTGGCCGAATCCTTTGACACTTTTTCAAATGCGCTCCGTGAAACGAGCACCCTGCCGCTCCATAAAGCTATCGTGACTGTCAGCATGGGTCTTGGCCCGGTTACAGCTAAGGAAATACTCTGGCGGGCTGGCCTACCCAAAGATATGAAAGTAGAGGCGCTTGATACGAAAGATTTTGCCGCACTATCTGAAAGCATCGAGAGCATCACCAAACCGCTGCAGGAAAAAGCCTATATACCAACTGTAGTCT
>JAJFUN010000197.1 GCA_021372375.1 Pelosinus sp.
AGCAGCCCATCACCATTGGCTGCTCTTTGCCGTTTACATCAAGGTATGTAGCCTTTAAGGCTTTACTGTACTTGGTACCAAGTTTAAAGACCTGGCCTGCTTCAATGCCACGCGCAGTCTTAAGAGGTGCGCCGCAATGAGGGCAAGGATCATTTTCCTTCACCATACGAATATCAGCCACTTTAGCAGGCGTAAAATCACGTCCAGGATTGACATTACAATAATGCTTGTCTTTTTGATTGGCGCCAGAGACGGCATTAAACATATTCATTACTGTACTGTCGGCAATAATGGTTACTTTTTTAGCAGTAAGACCAACAGGTCCAATAAAGCCGGCATAGCTTTCAAGCTCAGCGACAATACTCGCTTCATCCGCCATCTCTACTTCGAGCACATCAAGCGCATTTTTAACTTTAATATCATTGACTTCATGATCACCGCGTACTAGTGCCATAACCAGGCCTTTTTCTGTCTTGAAAAGTAACGCCTTAATGGTCTTTTCCGCCGGAACATTCAAAAACTCACAGACTTCCTCGATTGTTTTCACTTCAGGCGTAGCCACAGCTTGAAGTTCTTGTGGTTCTTCTTTAAGAGCGTCAAGCGGCTTTAATTCCGCCTTTTCCACATTGGCCGCATAGTCGCAAGCAGTGCAATAACAAATCGCTGCTTCCCCTGAATCGGCAATAACCATAAATTCATGGGTGCTGCTGCCGCCAATTGCACCGGAATCTGCCTCTACAGCCCGGAACGTAAGCCCGCAGCGAGTAAAGATTTTGGTATAGGCATCATACATCTTTTGATAGCTCTCATCCAGGCCTTGTTCATCACGATCAAAGGAGTATAAATCCTTCATGATAAATTCACGACCGCGCATCAGGCCAAAGCGGGGACGAATTTCATCACGGTATTTATTTTGAATTTGATACAGCCTCAGCGGCAATTGGCGATAGGAGCGCACATCCATCCGCACTAGCGTGGTAATCATTTCTTCATGTGTTGGACCAAGGCAAAAATCGCGGTTATGACGATCCTTTACCCGAAACATTTCGTCGCCGTAAACATTCCAGCGGCCTGTTTCCTGCCACATCTCTGCAGGCTGAATAATCGGCATCAAGAGTTCCTGCCCGCCGCTTAAGTCCATTTCTTCTCTAACGATAGCTTCGATTTTTTTAAGGACCCGCCACGCCAGCGGCAAGTAAGTATAAACACCGCCTGCAGCTTTTCGCATCATTCCTGCTCGCAGCATCAGCTGATGGCTGACAATCTCCGCCTCTGCCGGAACTTCTCTAAGTGTGGGCGCATACATTTGTGACATACGCATAATAAATAGCCTCCTAATAGCTAGCCGTACCACAGTGATGACTAATATATATAGATTACCTTGGCCGGCTTTGTAAACAATTATTTTTTAGTAAGTTTATCTAGTTCAATAAAAAACTCAGGAAGCAGCTCTTCTTCCGAGACTTTACGGATAATCTCCCCTTTGCGGAAAATAATCCCCTGACCATTGCCGCCAGCAAGACCGATATCGGCCTGCTTGGCTTCGCCCGGCCCGTTTACCACGCAGCCCATAACAGCAACAGTGAGCGGCTCTTTCATACCGGCGAGCCGTTTTTCTACTGCTTCCGCAATCGGTGTCAAATCAATATTAGTGCGGCCGCAAGTCGGACACGATACAAGAGTAGGGCCATATTCCCTAAGACCTAAGGATTTTAATATTTCATTGGCCACCCGCACCTCTTCGACCGGATCGCCTGTCAGAGAAATACGGATTGTATCGCCAATCCCCTGCGCAAGGAGGGCGCCAATCCCAACAGATGATTTAATAACACCTGATTTTGCCGTACCGGCTTCAGTAATACCAAGATGCAAAGAATAATCCACAGCCTCGCTCATCAGCTGATAGGCCTTGATAGTCATCGGCACATCATGGGCTTTTAAAGATATTTTTATAT